>URCU01000054.1:0-12504 GCA_900546425.1 uncultured Collinsella sp.
GAGATTACTACGCGTCTCGTGGGCTCGGAGATGTGTATAAGAGACAGGTACCGAGCGCCATCATGCCAAACTCATCGGACATACCAAAGCGCGTCACCATGTTACGGGCGAGCTTGGTGGCCTGCTCGATATCGTTGGCCGCGCCGGTCGTCATCTCACCAAAGATGAGCTCCTCGGCGGCACGTCCACCGCAGTAGACAGCGAGCTTGTCCAGGACCTCCTGGCGTGTGGTCAGGAAGCGCTCATCCTCCTCGACCTGCATGGTGTAGCCCAGAGCACCGCTCGTACGCGGCACGATGGTGATCTTCGTGACCGGCGCAGAGCCCTTCTGGCGAGCGGCAACGATGGCATGGCCGATCTCGTGGTAAGAAACGACCTGTTTCTCGTGGTCGGACAGCACCGTAGACTTACGCTGCTGACCGGCGATGACGACCTCCACCGACTCCTCAAAATCGTCCTGCGTGGCACGCTTGCGACCCTCACGGACGGCTCGCAGGGCGCCCTCGTTGATGATGTTGGCCAGGTCGGCGCCCGAGGCTCCGGGCGTGGCGCGGGCAATCGCGGTCAGGTCGATCGGCGGCTGCGTCTTCACGCTCTTGGCATGCAACTCAAGAATGTTCTTACGGCCGGTCAGGTCGGGCAGCTCAACGGGGATGCGGCGGTCAAAACGACCGGGGCGCAGCAAGGCCGGGTCAAGGCTGTCGGGACGGTTGGTGGCAGCGAGGACGACGATGCCCTTGTGGTTATCGAAGCCGTCCATCTCGGTCAGCAACTGGTTAAGCGTCTGCTCGCGCTCGTCGTTGCCGCTAAAGCCGCCGCCGTCACGCTTTTTGCCGATGGTATCGATCTCGTCGATAAACACGATGCACGGGGCCTTTTCCTTGGCCTGCTTAAACAGGTCGCGCACCTTGGCGGCGCCGCGGCCGACAAACATCTCGACGAACTCAGAACCCGAAATGCTAAAGAACGGAACGCCCGCCTCGCCGGCAACGGCCTTGGCGAGCAGGGTCTTACCGGTTCCCGGAGGGCCAACAAGGAGGGCACCTCGCGGCAGCTTGGCGCCGATCTCCTCGTAACGCTGCGGCTTCTCCAGAAAGTCGACGACCTCCTTAAGGGATTCCTTGGCCTCTTCCTGGCCTGCAACATCCTTAAAGGTCACGCCCACATCTTTGGAAGCGATAACGCGAGCGCCGGACTTACCCAGCCCGCCGCCGCCAAAGCCACCGCCGCCAAAGTTCATCGACGGACCGTCATCGCCCATGGCCTTCTTCATACGGCGGTTGAGCCACCAACCGATGAGGAAGAAAATCGCCATGGGAAGGATGAGCGTGAGCAGGTAGTAGGTCATCAGACCCGAGTTTTTATCGGGAACGACCGACTCCAGGGACGCACCGGATTCAAGCACGCGATCGGTAAAACCCGCATCATTCGGCACACCGGTCGTCTTGTAGGCGATGTTCTCGTCCTCGCCCTTCTTGGTGTAATAAATCGAGTAATCGTCCGTGTTGTACTCGACCTTGTCGACACTCTTCTTATCGAGCGCTTTGACAAACGTCGAGTAATCGGTCTTCGTAATCTGCTGCGTGTGACCGATGTTGGGGAACAAAACGGTCGAGAGCACGAGGTAGACGACGAAGGCGATGAGCACGTAGAGGATCATATTCCTTCTACGTTTGTTGTCATCCATCTCCATCTGCTTGAACTCCATCTACTGGGGTTGATAATGTTTTCTAGAATACCCAACCCGGACGGCGATAAACCGACGCCGGGCACGAAAGGACAGAGATGGCATCACTGGAAGTCGGCAAGGTTCAAATCTATACGGGCGACGGCAAGGGCAAGACGACGGCTGCGCTGGGGCTCGCGCTGCGCGCCACGGGCTATGGACTTAACGTGCTCATACTTCAGTTTGCCAAGAAGCTGCACTGCGCCGAGCACGACGCCGCGCCGCGCCTGGGACTGCGCATTGTACAGGCCGATCGCGACACACCCGAGGCCTGCGCCGAGCAGATCATGGAGCTCGCACGCGAGCAGATATCACAGGTCGACGTTCTCATTCTGGACGAACTCGGCGAAGCGATGCGCCGCGGATTCGTGACGCGCGAGGATGTGGAGGGACTGATCGCGCTGAAGCCTGCCATCACGGAGCTCGTGCTCACCGGCCGCGGGCTGCTGCCTCTCGCGGACCTCGCCGACCTAGTCACCGAAATGCGCCCCGTCAAACACTACTTCGACGAAGGCCTCCTAGCCCGTCAAGGCATCGAATACTAATCATTGGGGACGTCCCGAATGGCTAGGCGGTGGCGCGGCCGAGCCAGTTGCCGCTGTGATGGTAGACGGTGAACATCATGGCGGTGATTACCCAGGTTACGGGGTAGACCAGCAGCAGGTGCTCAAGCGACGGATCGAACGGCATAATCGCAAACACCCAGATCACCCTGAGCACGACGGTACCAAAAATCGTGAGCAGCATGGGCTGCAAGCTCACGCCGGCGCCGCGAATGGATCCCGACGCGTTCTCGATAATCGAGAAAATCGCATAGAACGGCGCAATGAAATGAAGAATCGTCGTGGTGTACGCCGAAATCGAAGCATCGTCGACAAACAGACGAGACAGCGGACCCGAGAATACCAGCAGCACGGCAGACAGGCCACCAATGAGCATAAACGACAGCACGAGCGACGTATGGTAGCCCTTGCGCATGCGCTCGTAGTTGCGCGCGCCAAAGTTCTGTGCCGAGAACGTGGTGATCGACACGCCAAGCGCCTCAGTAACCATCCAGACAATGCCATCCAGGCGGCCCGAAAGACCCCACGCCGTGGTGACATCGGCACCAAACGAGTTGACCGACACCTGAATCAAAACGTTGGAAATCGAGTACGCAGCAGACTGAAAGCCAAGCGGCAGACCACACGAGATCATGCTCTTACAAATGCCAGGATCAATGCCGAGTTTGGACAGTGAAAGCCGCCACGCACCCGGTGCGTGCATCATGCGAATCACGATCATCGTGGCGTTGGAGCAAATGGTCAGCGCCACCGCGATGCCGCAGCCCAGAGCCTCCATATGAAGCACGGCAACGAAGATAACATCCAGCACCGCATTAACAAGGCAGCCGGAAGCGATGATCACAGCAGGCCCGCGCGTGTCGCCCACGGCGCGCAGCAGTGCGGTTCCCATATTGAGCAGCAGCGCCGCAACCATGGCGGCAAAATAGCAACGAGCATAGGCCACGCCCTCGGCCAATAGTTCATGCGGCGTGTTCATAAGCACCAGCATGGGCTCAACGAACACTATGCCAAGAATCGAGAAAACGATACCGCCCACCAGCGCGAGCGTCATGGCCGTATGGACCGAACGGCTCAGTCGCTCATCATCGTGCTGGCCAAAATACTGACCGGTAATGACCGCGCAGCCGGCGCCGACGCCAACACAAAAGCCAATGCAGAGCTCGGTGAGCACCATCGTGGCCTGGATGCCACCCAGTGCGAGCTTGCCGCCAAACTGGCCGACGATATACGTACCGATAAGCGTGTAAGCCTGCTGAAAAAACGAACTAAAAAAGATGGGAACGCACAGCGAAAGCAGCTGCTGCCAAATGACACCCTGCGTTACATCGATAGCCGTAGATTTCTTAGCCACACGCCCTCCCCACCAGCGTACATTAAACAGCAAAACAGCGATTTAAGACCAAAGCCGACATCAGCTTAGCACCGACCGGCGTCGACCGAAACGCCCCGAATCAGAGCCCGGTGCGAACTATCTGCCTAGTGATACAAACCTGGCTGGTAGTGATACTCGTTGCTCACGTGCGGGCACAGCTGCCAAAAGGCGACGGCACTCGCCGCAGCCACGTTAAGCGAATCAACCCCGTGCGCCATCGGAATGCGCACGGCCCGGTCACAGCCCGCGATAGTCTTGGCGCCCAGGCCGGCGCCCTCGGTGCCCATAAAGATCGCCAGGCGATCAATCTCCTGCAGCACGGGATCGTCCAGCGAAACGGAATCATCCGTCAACGCCATGGCGACACAGGAAAACCCGGCATTGTGCAGCGCAGCCAGGCCATCGTGCGGCCATACGCGCGCCTCGCTGCCAATACGCGTCCACGGCACCTGAAACACCGTGCCCATGCTCACACGGGCAGAACGACGATATAGCGGATCACAACACGTAGGGCTCACCAGAATACCGTCAACATTCAACGCCGCCGCCGAGCGGAAAATCGCGCCCACATTGGTATGGTCGACAATGCCCTCAAGCACGCACACGCGCACCGGGCGCTCCCCCGCCGCCTCGACGACGCCACCCAAGAACTCATCAACCGGAATCTGCCGCGGGCGACGAAACGCCGCGAGCGCCCCGCGCGTCACGTTAAAGCCCGTCAGCTGCTCCATGAATTCCATGGAAGCCACGAACACAGGAACCGGACCTGCGCCCTCGCGCACAACCAGGCGCTCAAACAGCGGCATCATCTGGTCGAGCCAGCGTTCGCCCAAAAGAAAGCTCACCGGCTCGTATCCGGCACGCACCGCGCGCTCAATAACCTTGGCACTCTCGGCGATAAAGATGCCCTTTTGCGGCTCTAGCACACAGCGCAGCTCGCGCTCGGTCAGTCGCACGTAGGCATCGAGCCGCTCGTCCTCGAGCGAATCAATTCGCAGAACCTCAACGGCATCAGTCATAGCAGCCTGCCCGCACCCTTCTTTACAGCACATCTATACCAAACGAGGCGACGCTAAGCGCCGCCCCATACATTCAATCAACCCGATGATACCGTTCGCGCCAGGCGATTTACGCCCCAACGCGACGATACGTCACGAACTCATAATCGACACCTTCGTCGCCCTCACCCGCGGCAATCGTGGCAACCCCGCCAGCCCGCGAAACTTCCCATGCAGGATCGGCATCCAAATTGGGAAAATACGTGTCCACGGGATGGACGCAGTGGTTATGCGTGACCTCGGCCTCCACGCAGTACGGCAAAAATTGCCGATAGACATCGCCGCCGCCGATCACCCACGCAACGGGCTCATCGGCAACCGCAGCGAGCGCCTCGTCGATGCTATGCACCACGTCGACGCCCTCGGGAGCAAAGCTCTCGTCGCGGGTGAGCACGATATTGCGGCGGTTCTTGAGCGGACGCCCACCGGGAAAACTCAGCAGGGTCTTGCGCCCCATAATGACCGGGCAACCTTTGGTGCACGCCACAAAATGGCGCATGTCAGCACGATTGGACACCACCATGTCGCCCTCGCACCCAATGCCCCAATCGTCACACACGGCGACGATGGCAGAAAGCTTACACGTCATGAGCGCCACCTACACTGCAATGGGAATGTTCTTGACCTGCGGGCCGTGCTCGTAGCCCTCGACGATCAGGTCGTCAGTCGTAAACGCGTAGAAATCGTGCACGTCGGGATTAAGCGTTACCTTGGGCGCAGCAAACTGCGGACGCTCGATAAGCTCGCGGACGATATCGACATGACGATCGTAAATGTGGGCATCGGCAATCACATGCAGCAGCTCGCCGGGAATCATATCGACCGACTGCGCGACCATCATCAGCAAGATGGCGTACTGGCACACGTTCCAGTTGTTCGCGGCCAAAATGTCCTGACTGCGCTGGTTGAGAATCATGTTGAGTGTGGGCTTGTCGTCCTGCGGGCGCTGCGTGACGTTATAGGTCACGCTGTACGCGCACGGATACAGGTGCATCTCGGACAAGTCGCTAAACACGTACGTGTTGGTCATGATGCGGCGGCTGTACGGCGTGTGCTTAAGGTCGTACAGCACACGGTCCATCTGGTCAAAGTCGCCCTCGGCATAATGGCTCTTCTGGCCAATCTGGTACCCGTATGCCTTGCCGATGGAACCGGTCTCGTCGGCCCACTCATCCCAAATATGGCTGTTGAGGTCATGGACGTTATTGGACTTCTTTTGATAGATCCACAAGATCTCGTCCATGGCAGATTTAAGCGCCGTGCGACGCAGCGTGAGCGCGGGGAACTCCTCGCGCAGGTCGTAACGTGCCGTAACGCCAAAGTTTTTAATGGTATAGGCAGGGGTGCCATCCTCCCACACCGGTCGGACCTTTTGCCCCTCGGTGGTGGTGCCATGGTCCAAAATATCGCGGCACATGGCTACAAACTGTTGATCAGCCTTGCTCATTGACCCTCCTGTCAGTCGCCTATAAGCGAGATTCATTGTAGCCCAGGCACCCTGTGTCGAATTGGACACTTGGACGGGCACACGCAATGCACGGCAGCATGGCTCGCATTCGCAAGCGGAACACCTTTACCTTTTTCTGACATATGCCAAGAATACCTTGCAAGGTTCCGCTCGCGCGCTATTCTATTGTTGACATATGTCAGATTTGGAGAGTGTATGGCAGGAAGACGCGAAAAATTGCGCCGCGTTGGGATCATCCCCGAATATCGCGGCTTTACCCCCGACGGCCTTGCCAGCGGAGACGCCATCGACATGACGGTCGACGAGCTCGAAGTCCTGCGGCTGTGTGACCTGGAAGGCCTCAATCAGGAGGCCGTCGCCCAGCACATGGGCATTGCCCGCGCCACCGTGGCGGCCATCTGCAGCCGCGCACATCGCAAGGTGGCAAACGCGCTGGTCAACGGGCGCGCACTGTGTATCGAAGGCGGCAATATCGCATACTCCCCCATCACCACGACGACGGCCGCATGGCCAGCAAAGGAGGTCGGCACCATGAGGGTGGCAACGACGTACGACAACGGCAACATCTTTATGCACTTTGGCCGCAGCGAGCAGTTCAAGATCTACGACATCCAGGGCGGCAAGGTGCTCAACGAGCAGGTCGTAGGCACCGGCGGCACCGGTCACGGCGCCCTGGCGGGTCTGCTTGCCAACGGTGGCGTAGACACGCTCATCTGCGGCGGTATCGGAGGCGGGGCCATCAACGCGCTCACCCAGGCTGACATCACGGTCTATGCGGGCGCCCAGGGCAGCTGCGACGCCTGCGTCGAGGCCCTCATTGCCGGCACGCTCGCGCAGACCGGCGAGGCCACCTGCGACTGCCACGGCCACGACCACGAGCACACCCACGAGCAAGGCGAGTCCTGCGGCTGCCACGGCCATCACGAGCACGAGGGCCACGAGGGCTGCGGCTGCCACTAACGGCACGGCACCGCGAGCTCGGGGTGCGACGCTGAACGCAACCCAGCAATCAAAGCCAACAACAAAGGCCGCCCGGTAGCTCCCGAGTGGCCTTTGCCATATCAAGCTGGAATTACAGCCCTATTTCTTATTGCGCATCTGCGCTTCCATCTGGCGCAGCAGATCCATATCGGACTTGGGGCCGCCCGTTCCCAGGCCGCCCATGCCGCCCAGACCCATAGCGTCCAGGCCAGGGATATTGGGCATGCGCATCCTCTTGCCCTTCTTACCCTTTTTGCCCTTCTTGCCGCCGGCCTGCGCCTGATTGGCCATCGTGCGCATGCGGCCCATCATCTTATTCATCTCGCCCCACTGCTTCATAAGGCTGTTGACCTCGGTGGGGGTCACACCGGCACCCTTGGCGATGCGGGCGCGACGCTGGCCGTTGATGATGGAGGGACGCAAACGCTCCTCCTTGGTCATCGACATGATGATGGCCTCGTTCTTGTCAAAGATGCCCTCGTCCAGGTTGCCGCCCATCTGGTTGAGCGCGCGTTGGCCACCGGGGAGCATACCCAGAATGCCCTTCATGCCGCCCATCTTCTTGACGGCCTTCATCTGGTCGAGCATGTCGTTCATGGTAAAGCCCTCGCGCAGCATGCGCTCGGCAGCCTCGAGCTGCTCGGCGTCAGCCGCCTCCTGGGCCTTCTCGATGATGCCGACGACGTCGCCCATGCCCAAGATGCGCTTGGCCATGCGGTCGGGGTAGAACGGCTCCAGCGAATCGGGCTTCTCGCCCATGCTCACGAACTTGATGGGCTTGCCGGTCACCTGGCGCACGGAAAGCGCGCCGCCGCCACGGGCGTCGCCGTCGAGCTTGGAGATGATCACGCCGTCAAAGTCGGTGCGCTCGGCGAAGGTCGAGACGACGTTGACGATATCCTGGCCGGTCATGGCATCGACGACCATCAGCACCTGATCGGGCTTGACGGCCTTCTTGATATCCACGGCCTCCTGCATCATCTGCTCGTCGATCTGCAGACGGCCAGCGGTATCGACGATGACCACGTCGCGCAGGTGGTCGACGGCCTCCTGAATGGCGCCCTTGGCGATGTCGACCGGGTGTTCGCCGTCACCGCGGAAGACCGGCACGCCGATCTCGCCACCGAGCGTGGCCAGCTGGTCGGCAGCGGCGGGACGGTAGACGTCGCACGCGGCGAGCAGCGGCGAGCGGCCCTGCTTCTTGAGCAGGTAAGCCAGCTTTACGGCCGCCGTAGTCTTACCGGAGCCCTGCAGGCCCACGAGCATGATGACATTGGGAATGCGGTTGCTAAAGACGAGCTTGCTCTCGGTGGAGCCGAGCATC
Source organism: uncultured Collinsella sp. (assembly GCA_900546425.1). GTDB lineage: Bacteria > Actinomycetota > Coriobacteriia > Coriobacteriales > Coriobacteriaceae > Collinsella. The sequence continues at coordinate 8,496 of URCU01000054.1, forward strand.
TCGGTGAGCTCGTCGAGCACGATCTTGACGACGTTTTGCGCCGGCGACAGCGACTCCATGACCTCGGCGGTCATGCAGCGCTCCTTGGTCTTGGCGACGAACTCCTTGACAACCTTGAAGTTGACGTCGGCTTCGAGCAGCGCCATACGAATGTCGCGCATGGCCGAGGTGATATCGGCCTCGGTCAGCTTACCCTTGCCGCGCAGGCGGTCAAATGTGTCGTTGAGGCGATCGCTCAGAGAATCAAACACTAGTCACTCCTTAATTGGACTCGCCCACCAGGGCGCGGCAGAAATCTTTGGCATTGAACTCTTGCAGGTCATCGACCTGCTCGCCCACGCCGATGCGCAGGATTGGGAGCTTGAGCTTCTCGGCCACGGCCATGGCGATGCCACCCTTAGCCGTGCCGTCCAGCTTTGTCATAATAATACCGTCCAGACCCAACGCCTCGTTAAACTCAAGCGCCTGGTTCAGACCGTTTTGGCCCGTCGCGGCATCGATTACCAGGACGACCGAGACGGGCATGGGGCCGGCGGCCATATTGGCGGCGCGCTTACGCGTCACGTTGACCACCTTGGCAAGCTCGCGCATGAGCTCGGAGCTCGTGTGCAGACGGCCGGCGGTGTCGATTAGCACCAGGTCGCTGCCGCGTTTGTCGGCCTCGTCGAGCACGTCGTAGCAAACGCTTGCCGGGTCGGAGCCGCGATCGCGCTTGATGACGGGAACGCCGGCGCGCTGGCCCCACACATCGAGCTGCTCGATGGCGGCGGCGCGGAAGGTATCGGCCGAACCTATCACGACATTTTTACCGCGGGCAGCCATGGCACTCGCGATCTTGCCGACCGTCGTGGTCTTACCGGCACCGTTAATGCCCACAAACAGCACGCAGCTCGGCGTGTCAGCGAACGGATCGCGCTCGACGGGCACAAAATGCTGCTCGAGCTGCTCGGCCAGGGCGCGGCGGAGCTGCGGGGCGGTCTTGAGGTTCTTCTTGGCCGCGGCATCGCGCAGGTCATCGGAGACCTGAATGGCGACCTCGGCACCCATGTCACCCATGACGAGGGTGTCCTCTAGGTCCTCCCAAAAATCCTCGTCGACCTCGCCGCCAAAGTAAAAGACCTCGTTGAGGGCCTCGCGACTGCGCTCGAGTCCGCGCGAGAGAGCGTCAAAGAATCCCATTATGTATTCACGACCTTTCCGGTTTCGCGATCGAGTTTTTGCGAGACGACGCGACTGACGCCGTCAGCTTGCATCGAGACGCCATAGAGAACGTCAGCGTCCTCCATAGTACGGCGCTGATGTGAAATGACCAAGAGCTGCGTATCGGAACGCAACACATCGAGTGCGCCGATGAGCTTGGACAGGTTGGCGTCATCGAGTGCCGCCTCGACCTCGTCCAGCACATAGAACGGCACCGTGCGCGTGCGATACACGGCAAAGAGCAGAGCGAGCGCCGTCAGGCTCTTCTCGCCGCCCGACATGAGCATCATCTTGGTGATGCGCTTGCCGCGCGGCTGCGCCACGACCTCGATGCCCGTCTCGGCCGGATGCTCGGGGTCGGTCATCTCCAAATGTGCCTGGCCGCCCGGGAACAGCATGGCAAAGATCTCGCGGAAGTTCGCATCGACCTTCTCAAAGGTCACCAGGAAGGCTTTGCGCATCTTACGGTCGATGGCAACGGTAATCTTGGTGAGCGCCTTACGCGCGCTCTCCAAATCGGCCAGCTGCTCCTCGATGTAATCGGCGCGGCGCTTGAGCTGCTCGTACTCCTCCATGGCAACCTGGTTCACAGGGCCCAGGTTGTTGATCTGGCGCACGAGCTGGTTGAGCTCACGCTCGGCGGCATCGCGGTCGGTAGGTGCAGGAAGCATAAGCGCTTCCTCGAGCACCGTGGTGCCATCGGCGGTAATGGCCTTGATGGCCGCCTCCACCTGCACCTCGAGCTTGCCACGTGCGACCTTGAACTCGTTTTGCGTCGCCGTGGCGGCATCGACCCGCTCCTTGGCGCGGGAGACCTCGGCCTTGGCGTCCTCGATGGTCTTCTTGAGCGAGACCGAATCCGCCTCCTCGAGCGAAGCCTGGTCACGCAGACGCGCGGCCCAATCCGACGCGCGCTCCAGCAGGGCCGAATAGCGCTCGTGCATGGGGTCGACGCGCAGACGCAGCAGCTCGAGTGAGCGCGAGGCTTGGCGTGTTCCGCGGATACGGCGGTCGATGCCCTCCAGGCGATGCTCCAGGTCGGGCACGCGGCCCTTCAGCGAACGCAGACGCTCGCTCGTCTGGGCCAGGCGCACCTTGGCATCGGCGAGCTTGCCGGCGGCCTCGGAATCGTCACGGCGCACGCGATCGAGCTCGTCGTTGGCTTCGGCAATCTGGAGACCCAGGTCGCTTGCCTGCGCACGGGCCTCGTCGCGCGAACGGGTGAGCTCGTCAACGCGCGGGCGCGCTGCGCGAACGGCCTCGGCTGCCTGTTCGCGGCGCTTGGAGATGCGCACGCGCTCGACCTCGGCATTGTTGGCACTTTGCTCCAGGCGGCCGATCTCGGAGAGCAGCGAGCGGCGCTCGCCCTCAAGACGGGCGATCTCGCCGGCGGCATCGCCCTCGGCGGCACGCGCCTCCTCGACGGCCGCATTGGCCTCGACGACCTGATCCGACACATGCTCAAACACAGCAGCCAGATCGGGCTCCAAGCCCTCCAGCTCACGGATGCGACGCTTGCGCTCCAGGGCACCCGAAGCCTCGCCGGCATCGAGCCCAACGCGCACCAGGCCGCCACAGCTCACGCGGGCGCCATCGGGAGCCACATAGGTCACGCCGTCAACGACAGGTGCCGCCAGCGCGGCAGCCAAGTCATCGACCACGTAATAACCGCCGAGCAGGGCCTCGACAACCGGGCCATAACCGGAGCGCACGGACAGGCGATCGACCAGACGCGAACCGGCAGCACCCTTAGCAGCAGCACCGCCGCTCACGCCGCGCGCCACCAGCAGCGCCTCGCCAGAAGCCTTCTTTTGGTCCAGAGCCGCACGACCGGCGCGCTCAAGCGTGACAGTGTCATCAAACAACAGGGCATCGATATCGCCGGCAAGCAGCTGCTCGACCAGGCTCTCGAGCTCACGAGGGGCCTCGAGCACGTCGCCCAGACGACCCGAAACATCATCACCCAGCGCGCCCACCAGACGACTCACCAGCGGCGAGCTATCGGCCAAGCGGGCATCGAGCTTCTTTTGGCTGGCAAGCTCCGAGCGAACCTCGGACAGCTTGTTGCGCGCCTCGCTCTCGCGGGCACGCAAGTCTTTAAGGGCCGCACGAGCGACCTCGGTGGCCTCGCGCGCATCGACCTGGGCCTGGCGGGCCTGATCAAGCGCGCCGTCGAGCTCCTCAGCACGGTCGCGACGGCTCTCAAGCGATGCCGTGACTTCCTCGAGTTGCTCGTCGATCTGCTCCAGGCGCGAGGCATACATGTTGTCCTCGACCTCGGCATTGGAAAGCGAATCCTTTACCTTGGCAAGCTCGAGCGCGGCGTTATCGGCCGCACGCTGGACATCGCGTTGCTCGCGCGTAAGCTGCGAAATCTGATTGTCAAGCGCAACGCGACGCTCGTGGAGCTGGGCGGCGGCAGGTCCGGCGGCGTCAACGTCGTCCTGGGCCTGCATGTGCGCACCGGTCACTTCCTCAAGCTGGGCACGCGCATCCTCGAGCTCCTCGACCACGCGACGACGCTGATGCTCGGAGCTCGAGATCTGGCCGCGCATGTCGGACAGGCGCGACACCATGTTGTGGCCCTTTTCCTCGAGCAGGCGCATGTCTGAGTTGATGCGGCCGACCACGTCTTGCATATGGCGGCGCTGCTCGCCCAGATCGCCCACAAACAGGCCCTTTTCCTCGAGCATAACCTGGAGCTTCTCGAGCTCGCGCTCCTTTTCGCCCAAGCGGTATTGCGCAAGCTCAAGCTCGGCAGCGCCCTCCTTAGAACGGCTCTCAAGGTCGTTCCACTGCGACTGCAGCG
>URCU01000055.1:0-12303 GCA_900546425.1 uncultured Collinsella sp.
AACAAATCCAAGTTAGACCATTTCAAATGGTTCGATGTCTGCCCGGATGCGACACAACTGGTGTGTCCATCCTCGCAGTATCCGGTTCTCAAGGTGCACGCTCTGCGGCTGATCCGGTTCGACCGGGCCGCGCGGCAAGGAGATATATTGCCAGACCGGAGGGCCCCCGCGGGCGGGAATCTGGCACTCCATATTTTGTTCACAAATAAATAGAACCCTCAGTTGCTTCACTGAGGCCGTATTCGAAGCAGCAGCTTCTGATATTCGCGATGACCAGCTGGTTTATAGGTGTTAAGGCATCGGTCATCTCTGGAGCGCCACTTTACTCCAAAAGCATCAACCATTTGTTTCCCGTCGGTAAAAGGCAGGTTTTGTTCGCCAAGCGTTCTTATATATAGAGAAGTTCGGGTTCGAACCCATGGCGCGGCAACAAAAAAGCGACCAACCGGAGTCGATCGCTTTCTTTTCTATGGTGGGCCGTCAGGGGTTCAGCCTGCTCCGCAGGCGGCCGCTGCGGCGCTTCGCGCCTTGCGCGCTGCGCTGGCAAACGCTCACGCGTTTACTCAGCTCCGCGCCCCGACGGGTTCGAACCCATGCCGCGGCAACAAAAAAGCGGCCGGCATCCGCCAGTCGCTTTTCTATTCTATGGTGGGCCGTCAGGGGTTCGAACCCTGGACCTTGGGATTAAAAGTCCCCTGCTCTGCCAGCTGAGCTAACGGCCCGCGGGTGGCATTGTACCACGGTCTGGGGCTATTCCCAACTCCATTGGCCGTTCTGGAAAATCACAACTTCACGTCCATCAGGTGTAATGCCCGCAATATCGATATCGTCCGTGCCAATCATAAAGTCGACATGCGTGCTCGAGACGTTAACGCCATGCTCCAGGAGCTCCTCCTTGGACATGCCATACCCACCCTCGATGCATTCGGGGAAACCGACACCTAGCGCGAGATGGCAGCTAGCGTTCTCGTCATACAGCGTATCGTAGAACAGTACGCCACTTTCGCGAATCGGCGTATTCTTGGAAATGAGCGCGACCTCTCCCAGGTGAGCAGCGCCCTCGTCAGTATCGATGATACTTGCGAGCGTTGCCTTGCCCACGCGGGCGTCGTAGTCCACCACGCGGCCGCCCTCGAACTTAATCCAAAAATCGTCGACTTTATTACCGTGGTGAGTGAGCGGCATAGCCGAATACACGATACCGTCGGCACGCATACGATCAGGCGAGGTGAAGACCTCCTCGGTGGGGATGTTGGGGAAGAAGGGGTGCCCATCGGGCGTCTTGCCCTTGCCGCCAGCCCACTCGTGACCTTTCGTCATGCCAATCGTCAGATCGGTTCCATTTGCCGAGGCGTAATGCAGGTGGTCAAAACGATTGTCGTTCAGGAAACGCAGGTTCTTTTCGAACGCCGCGTCATGAAGCTCCCAGTCGCTCTCCGGGTCCTGGCCATCGGCACGAGCGGTGTGCAGAATTGCATTCCACAGCTTATAGATTGCAACCTCATCGGCGTCTCCCGGGAACACCTCGCGCGCCCAAGCCACGACCGGCACGCCGGCGATGCACCACGGGTTGATGTTGTAGTCCAGTCCACGGCGGAAGACCTTGCACTGCGTGTTCCTTGCCTTGGAAGCCGCGGCGGGCTTGGCGGGATCGATACCCTTGAGAGCTGCAGGGTCCGCACCCTCGATAAAGATAAAGCAGGCACCGTCCTGGGCCAGGGAATCCAACTGCAGGCGCTTCCACTCGGGCGTCTGCTCAAAATAGCTTTTATCGACATGCTCGTACGCAAGCCTTGTCACGGCATCATCGGCCCAAATGACCGTCACGTGGCCAGCGCCGGCGGCATAAGCTTCCGCGACCACCACGCGGGCAAAGGGTGCGCACTCGACCGGAGACTGAACGACAACCTCCTGGCCGGGCTTGACGTTTACGCCCTTGCGGACAACCAGGCGCGCATAGTTTTTAATCTTGGGCTCCAGGGCCTTCATGCCCTCCAGAGCCTCTTCGACCGTCAGGGCAGCTCGAATCATGTGCCACTCCATCTATCTATATATAGAACAGTAAAAAGGCGCGCCGCAAAAACGACGCGCCTTATATCTTAGCGATAAGTATGTATGCAAACGCTACTTCTTCTTGGAGTCCTTTTTGTCCTCCTCGGCAGCTGCGCGCTCGATAAGAGCGTTGAGCTTGTTCTCGGACATGCCCTCGGCCTGCGCGCGGTACATGTTGCGCAGGGGACGAATACGAGCGAAGTCGTAGATAAAGTCACCCAGAATGATGACATAGGACAAAACGATGCCGACCATCTGGACGGGACTGGACACCGTGCCGCCGGGAGCGAAGTAGAGCGAAGCCCAAATTGCCACGACGAGCACCATGCCGATAGCGAGCACGGCCCACCAAATACGGCGGCGCTTGGTGTAGTCCTCATCCTGCTTGAGAAGGATATTCGACACCGTGTAGATGCGATCCTCGCGGGCGCGCTGCTTGGCCTTGCGGGCGCGTTTTTCCTCCTTGGAAAGGCCTTCCAGGTTTTCGCCCTTCTCGAGCTCTTTGCGGCGTGCCTTGGATGATGCCGGCACGACGCGAACGGAGCTCGCTGCCTGGCGGGCGGGCTTAGCAGATGCGGCGGACTTGCGCGCAACCCCGGTAACTTCGTGGGATTGCGTGCGCTTGTTCGTGGCGCTACGGGTACTCACTTATGCGTTCTCCTTCATGCTTGTGAACTGGGAGCCCGTGATGATCTGGAAGGCCTCGCGATAGCGCTCGGACGTGCCATCGATGACCTCGGCGGGCAGGTGCGGGGTCTCCCCCGTCATATCCCAGTTGGCCTTGAGCCAATTGCGGACGAATTGTTTGTCGTAGCTAGGCTGAATCTTGCCCTCCTCGTAGCTGGCGGCGGGCCAGAAACGGCTGGAGTCGGGCGTGAGGCACTCGTCGATCAGCGTAACCTTGCCATCAATAACACCGAACTCGAACTTGGTGTCGGCGATGATGATGCCGCGGGTCGCGGCGTACTCGGCAGCGGCCTTGTAGATCTTGAGGGACAGGTCGCGAATCTGCGTGGCGATGTCCTCACCCACGATCTCGCAGCAACGCTCGAACGAAATGTTCTCGTCGTGGTCGCCGATCTCGGCCTTCGTGGACGGCGTGAACAGCGGCTCGGGGAGCTTGGAGGCCTCGGTCAGACCCTCGGGCAGCTGAATGCCGCAGACGGTGCCGTTCTCGTCATAGGTCTTCTTGCCCGAACCGGTCAGATAGCCGCGGACGATGCACTCGATAGGAATCGTCTGGGCCTTCTTGACCAGCATGGCGCGGCCTGCGAGGTAGTCACGATACTCGGCAAACTCCTCGGGGAAATCCGTCGGGTCGATGGAGACGAGGTGATTGGGAACGATGTCGGCAAACTTATCGAACCAGAATGCCGAGATGCGGTTGAGCACCTCTCCCTTAAACGGAATCTCGTCGGGGAGAATAAAGTCGAACGCAGAAATGCGGTCGGTGGCGACCATCAGCAGGTTTTCACCGGCATCATAGATATCACGAACCTTGCCACGGGAATCCGGACGACGCTCCATCGTTGTCACGTGAGTCACTCCTTACCAAAATACGACAGTAATGCGGGTTCTTTCCCGCACGTTTTCGCAAACTCGGAGCGGCAGGGACGAAACCCCTCCTTCACCGAATAGCGAAAAGCTAGTGCTCCATTGTAGTAGATGCCGCGTCCGCCGTGTGCTCGCGAGGCAGATGAATCGTAAAAGTCGTACCCTTTCCAAGCTCCGACTCCACGGATATGTAGCCGTGATGACGCTCGACAATCTGCTTGGTCACGGCGAGGCCCACGCCCAGGCCACCCGCCTCGCGGGCGCGACTGGCGTCGGCACGCCAAAAACGACCGAAGATGCGCGACAAATCATCCTTGGCGATACCGATGCCCGTATCCGAAACCGCGATATCGACGTGCTTGCGGTCGCTGAGCACCGACACCACGACCCAACCCCCCTCGGGGGTATAGCGCATGGCGTTACTCAAGAGGTTGATGACGCATTGCGTGATCATGTCGGGATCCGCCTCGACAACGTCATCGTGGCCCTGCGTCTCATCTGCAAAGCGCAAACGCAGGTCACGGTCGGCAAACAAGCGCTCCTGGCCATTCACAATCGAGCGCACAAACGGCACCATATCCACCGGCTCCAGGTTGAGTGGCGCGGTACTGTTTTCCATGCGCGACAGGTCGAGCATCTGCTGCACCAGACGGGCCAGACGACGCGTCTCGGATGCGACCGTTTCCAGGTGTTCGTCATCGGTGGGATACACACCGTCTTGCATGGCCTCGACCGTTGCAAGCATGGCCATGAGCGGCGTGCGCAGCTCGTGGGCAACATCAGAGGTCAGGCGCTTCTCGTGCTTCATGTCCTTCTCGAGTGAGGTGGCCATCTCGTCGAAGGTCTCTCCCAGCTGATCGATCTCATCATCGCCGCGCAAGCCCGTACGAGCGGACAAATCGCCGTCGCGAATCTGCTTGGCGGTGCTGGTAATACGATGAATCGGCTTGGTGAGCATGCGCGACATGAGCGCTCCGATAACGACCGAGATGCAGACGGCCACAACCGCGGCAAGGGCCATGGCGTTAAAGGTCTTCTCTCTGAATGCCGAGTCTGCCCTGGTGAGCAGGGCATCGGAGCCAACCGCCCACAATTTGACCTGACCCACGTGCTCGCCGGAGGACGTCACGATCTCAACGTTGGCAACACTATTGGAATCGGTGGGAGCAGACGAGACTGGGCTGTGCGATGACCTCTTTCCGCTCGTGCCGTCGGTCGCCGCCTGATTTTCGCGTACATCGGCAGTAGCGCTCGCCGAGGGCCACGAGTCGTCGTAGACGATAACGCCCTTTTTATTGACGACCTGCATGCCAAGATCGTCGGACACCAAGCTCGATGTCGCGACCGTACGCAGCTCCCCCGCGGTCCAAGAACCGTTTTCCTCATATGATGTTGCCAACTTTTCGGCAGCGGAATTGGCGATTTCGACAATATTGGAGCGCGTGTAATCCGTAAAAACCGTGCCCCATACAACGGAGACTACGCCCACCAGCACCAATACCGTCATGAGCGATGTCAGGGCAAAAGCCAGGGCCATGCGCGAGGGATAGCTCATCGTTGGCCGTGAATCGGAACGAGGCGTGTTCCAACTAGCCTTGGAACCCGCCTCGTTCTCCTGCTTATGCTTTTGCCCGATTTCAAAGCGCGCAGGTGTCATATGTGATTTCCTTTATTTCTCGTCCGACTTATCGGTCTTGGTCGGAGCCTCGAAGCGGTAGCCGACACCGTGGACGGTGTAGAGCCACTTGGGCTTCTTGGGGTCGTCGCCCAGCTTGGCGCGAAGGTTCTTCACGTGGCTGTCGATGGTGCGCTCGTAACCCTCAAAGTCGTAGCCGAGCACCTTCTCGACCAGCTCCATGCGGTTGTAGACGCGGCCGGGGTGACGGGCAAGCGTGGTGAGCAGCTTGAACTCGGAAGCCGTCAGGTCAACTTCCTTGCCCTCGACCAAAATCTTGTGGCCCGAGATGTCAATGACCAGATCGCCAAAGTCGAGCACCTCGACGGCCGGCTCATCGGCCTGGTGGGCACGGCGGAACAAGGCGCGCACGCGCGCGACAAGCTCGCGCGGCGAGAACGGCTTGATCAGGTAGTCGTCGGCACCGAGCTCGAGGCCGATAATACGATCCTCAATCTCGCCCTTAGCCGTCAGCATAATGATGGGGACATCCGAGGTGTCGCGAATGGTGCGGCAAACGCGCTCGCCGGGAATCTTAGGGAGCATGAGGTCGAGCACGACCAGGTCGAACTGATGCTTCTCGAACTCCTCGATAGCGGACTGGCCGTCGCCCACGCCCACAACCCAATAGCCCTCGCGCTCGAGATAGGCAGCGACAGCGTCACGGATTGCCTTCTCATCCTCGACCAGCAGAATCTTTTTTGCATCTGAAGCCATAACACGGCCCCCCTGTCTCAATTAGCTAAGAACAAGCTCATTTTAACGCACCTGAGCCCACCGGGCATCGCATGGGTGCGATAGCTCGGCGGGCGGTACTCATAGTCACAACGCGCTTATTCCCCTGTCGACGCCTTTTTAACCCCTCGGAGACTAAAGAGAGAACAAGCGAGCGGTAACCGTCTCGGGAATTCCCTGACTGTTACGCACCGTTGCGTACGTTAAGAACGAGCTCGATTTGCCCGCCGTAGCAGGATAATCGCCATACTCCAAGGCTCGGTCGGGCGACAGAAGCGAGCCGTAGGTCTTGGCCGAAGTGTCAATCAAAAAATGCGACGCCTGAACTTTAACCAGGTATTTGTTTTTCCTTCCCGCGGCGCACGCGAGCGGCTCACGCGAAAGGAAGAGGTACGGCCCGCCCTCGCTACCGATATAGGTGCCCATATTGCCCAGGCTACCCACACCGCTATACGTCGCCTCAATGGAGAACACGAAGGTGTCGCCCATATACACGGCCTCGAAAGGCGAAACCGACGAAGGAAGCACCAGCTGAGCTCGCTTCGTGTTGTTGCCGTCAGTCAGGTCGATCGCCGTCATACCGTAATAGACGCCCTCATCATTGTGCACGCGGGGCGAGATGGTCAGGATGCCATCGCTCACACGCGGGGCGGATGCGAAGCGGCCCGTCGACTTCCAAATAACCTCAGGCTTGGACTCGCTGGGCGACTGACGGTAGCAGTACGAATCGTTACTCGTCTTGGTGCCGCCGGACGAAGGCATCTTATACCAGATGACCGACGACCCATACGCTGTGAAGAGCGGCGGATCGTAGTTTTCGCCACCGCGGTCGAGCTCGACAGCGTTGCCGGTAAGGGAGGAGCCTGCAAGGTTTTGCGCATAGAGTTTCCAGGACGCATTGGCAAAGTTCATCTCGACCCACGCGAACACGCCATCACCCGCGCGAACGTCGTAAAACGCATAACCGGTTCCCACAATGGGATCCTCGATAAGTGTGGTAAGCGAGCCATCGCCTAGGTTGAGCACACCAAGCGTATTGGCATGCAGGGCAGAAGCAGGCGCCATCATCGCGGCAGCGTAGTCGCCATCGCAGTAGTACAGCAGCGTGCCCAGCGGCAGCGTCCACGAGGCTGCGGGCTCAAGATCGATATCGACAGCCTCGTACTCATCAGTGATCGAGACAATCTTCGAATCGTCCTTGATAACCTGCGGCTCGCCAGCGGCGTCATCACTCGTGCCCGTTTTTTTCGAGCAACCGGCCAGTACGGCAGCAGCACCGGTAGCGGCGCCACCCAGCACAAAACCTCGACGCGTTATTCCATTCTTAAAGCGATCAGCGATGCTCATTAGGCGATCTCTGCGCGAGCGGCCTCGATAGCGCGCGTAAGCTGATCGGCGCAAGAGGTCTTTTTCATACCGCAGGTATTACCGGCGAGAACCTCGATTACGCGATCGGCGGGAGCGCCTTCGACCAGCCTGGAGATGGCCTTGAGGTTGCCATCGCAGCCGCCGGTAAACTCGACGCCCAGCACCTTGCTGCCATCGTCAGAGAGATTGAGGTGAATATTGCGAGAGCATACACCCTGAGGCTTGTAGTCAAAACTAATCATTGAGATCCCCTCTCAGAAAGAAATTTCAGACGTCTATTATCCCCGTCCGAACCGATAAAGTATCGCGGGCACTGATTCAACATCCTACGATGCTTGGACTGATGGGGGCAAGATTAGCAGTCCGCACCCTGTACGTGGACCATGCGCTTCTCCCGATACATATTGTGGTCGGCGACGCGATATACATCGGCCAGCGTATTTCCAGCCGTCTCGACGGTCGCCACGCCAATCGATGCGCTGACCGTCAGGGTCTCATCGCTTACCGCGGCAAGACCGAGACGAAGATCCTGTTCCAGCCCGAGCGCAGACTCGTTGTCAGTATGGGGGCAAACCAGCAAAAACTCGTCGCCGCCAACGCGCATCGGCAGGTAATCCGCACCAGCCACCCGCCGCAGCACGGACGCCGTCCGTCGCAGCAGTTCATCCCCCATCTCGTGACCATAAATGTCGTTGGTCCGCTTGAGATAATTACAGTCCACCATAATCACGCTCACTGGCAAGTCCTCGTTTACCAGGCTATCTCCACGCGATTCCAGATAGTTGCGGTTGCGAAGCCCCGTCAGTTTATCTTGGTATGACAGCTCCTCGGCATGCTTGACCATCGATATGTTGTGCGTCGCCACGACGACCGAATCCAACCGGCCTTGCTCATCGCGATGCTGGGGGACAACCTGTAGCGAGTACCAAGTGCCTCGACAATCTCGCACCTCGGCAGCCAAGTACGGTACGCCCTCCATGCGTTCACGAAGCGTACTTATATCTACGAGCCCCACAACCGCTTCGCGGCTTTCGGGGCTCACGATATCCCGGCAGACCGTGTCCATAAAGTCATATGCCTCGCTATGCTCGGCAAACATCTTCGCTATCGCCGGCGACATATTGATTCCCTCGATCTCGAGGGTGTCAAGATGCAAAAGGAAGGTCGAATCGTAGATGGCGCTTATGGCATTGATAATGCCGAGCTGTTTATCCTTTTCGACCAAATTGCGGTGGTCAGCGATATTTCGAGCCAACAGTACCACGACCCAAAACGCAAGGCACACCAAGACGCCGACGGCGACAAATGAAATCCTGTCAGACATGACCTCAGATTTGGGATATAGCGCAAACAGGCGGTAGTCCTTATATGCCGCACGCACGGCATATAAGGTGGTCCCCCGATATTCGATACGTGTTACGCCCTCGTCTTTCCAGTCAATTCCGCTATCGGCGAGAAGCCGGGCAAGGGTTATATCGACGGTCGAATCGTTTGAGGAAACGATTTGCGCGTCACGCATCACAAGCACCGTTGGACTCTGATGGAACGTGTTGTTCACAAGGACGTCGGCGATCGTGTATGAATAGTCATCGGCGGGCTCAGCCGCAAGGGATCGATACCCCAACGCCACCCCATCACCGTATGGAACGGCACTCACGGCAAAGTCGACACCGCGGCGCTCGACAGCGGTCGAGTAGGAAACTTTGGACCCTCGATACATCGATGCGATCGACGAACAGGCCAGCTCCTCTCGCCACAGCATGAGTGGATCGCGGCCGTCGATATCGTAATGGGCGACCATATGACCATCGGCGTCCATGACCAACATTCCCGAAAGGCTCTCGGTATGGACATATTCCTCGACCAGATCGTCGTTGACTTCAAATCGATCAGGCGGCAAGAACGTCGCAAACGACTCGAGCGCCGCATCCAAATTGTGCGTCGCCTCGGTTTTTCTTCCCTGTTCATATCGGTCATATTTTTCGCAGGCATTTTTTAAAAACACCATGGTTTCCTGGCCGAACCCAAGCGTTTTATCAAGGCAGCGATGCGTGCCAACCATATAGAGCAGACTCAGTAGGGCAACGCTGGCCACGATGCCGATGCCCACTGCGGCTAAACTCTTTCGGCGAAAGCGGCGCTCGTCATTTGTCATGATTCCGCTCCTTGCCCGCCTGTCGTCGCTCCTGCCTTGTAATTGTCCACAATGTGCTCTATCGTGCCGTCTCGATCCATGTCGGACAGTGCGGTATCGAGGTTTTTGACGTACTCCCCCTCATAGCTATCATCAAACGCGACGCCCAGGTCAACCGTCATAACGTTGTCGGCGAACACACGATAAACGCCAGGATACTGGTCAACGAGTCGATCAAGCGACTGAACGTCCGCCATCCAACAGTCGACATACCCTTTGGCGAGGGCGGCTTTGCAGAGTTCGGCAGAACCATACGATTTGATTTCCACGTCCGGCGAGATATCCAGATCCCCTGCGAGCAATCGGCGTTCGCTCACCGAGCCCGCAATCACCGCAATGGTCTTGCTTCCATCGAGATGCGCCAAGGACGTGATGCCGCTCGTTTTCTTGGCGGCAACCGAAACCGTCAGGGTCAAATACGGCTCAGTCCAGTAATACTTATCCTCGCGATAACAGGGAGAATAGTCGCACCACAGGCAATCGATATCGCCGTTTTTGAGTAGGCGATCGCGGTCATTCCAAGATATGTCGATAAATTGCGGCTTGAGCCCCGCGCGTTTGCAGGCCTCGCGGGCGATGTCGATATCGATACCGGCGTAATCGCCCGTGGTATCGACATACACATAGGGGTCGTTATCCGTAACGCCGATTTTGAGTACCGGGAGATCTTTGTCGCCTTCATTCGAGGAGGAAGAGCTGCTTCGAACGGTATACGTCAGGGCGACCACACAGACGGCAACAAGGAGCATGAGTGTAAACGAGACGATGGCGGCTCGCTTGATACGTCTGGGCACGCGCCTCCCTTCATCGAAACAGCAGTCGGTTTTTATTTTATACCCGGGGCTGATGTGGCAATAAAAAAGCGCCTCGCCCAAGATGGGCAAGGCGCCAAAGGCTGAAATGCATCCGCAAGCGGTCAAATTAGGTTAACCCTACTCGAAGTTCAGCTGCTCCAAGCGATCGAAGACCGTATCGATGCGGGTGAGGAAGTCCCACGGATCAAAGATCTCGTCGAGTTTCTCCTGGCTGACGGTGCAGCGCGGATCGGCCTCGAGACGCTCCTTAAAGGTGGGGCCGGAGACACAATCCTGCACCTCGTGCCAGGTAGCCATGGCGTTTTCCTGCACGATAGCGTAGGCGTCCTCGCGGGTGATGCCCGTATCGACGAGGGCAAGCAGCACCTTAGAGGAGAAGATGAGGCCGCGGGTCTTGTTGAGGTTGGCCATCATGCGGGCCGGATACAGCTGCAGGCCGTCGATAACGCGAATGAGGCACTGGAACATGTGGTCGAGCGCGATGAAGCTATCGGCCTGGGCGACACGCTCGGCGGAAGAGTGCGAAATGTCGCGCTCGTGCCACAGGGCAACGTTGTCAAAGGCGACCTGAGCGTTGGACTTCACGACGCGCGACAGGCCGCAGACCTTCTCCATGGTGATCGGGTTGCGCTTGTGCGGCATGGCGGAGCTGCCCTTTTGACCCTTGCGGAACGGCTCCTCGGCCTCGAGCGTATCGGTCTTCTGCAGGTTGCGGACCTCGGTCGCGATGCGCTCGCAGGTGGCCGCTGTAGTGGCAAGCACGCCGGCAAGGTAGGCGTGGTGATCGCGGCTGATGACCTGCGTGGACAGCGGATCGTGGACCAGGCCCAGGTGCTCGCAGACGTACTCCTCGACGAACGGCTCGATGGAGCTGTAGGTGCCGACGGCACCGGAGATGGCACCGAAGGCAACGTTCTTGCGAGCGTCCTCAAGACGATCGAGATCGCGCTTGAGCTCCCATGCCCAAGAGCCAAACTTCATACCGAAGGTCATCGGCTCGGCATGGATGCCATGGGTGCGGCCGGCGCAGAGCGTATTGCGCTCCTCGAAGGCACGACGCTTGCAGATCACGCCGAGCTTCTTAACGTCCTCGATAATCAGGTCACACGCCTGAGTAAGCTGATAGCACAGAGCCGTATCACCCAGGTCGGAGCTGGTCATACCGTAGTGAACCCAGCGGCTAGGCTTGGGCTCGCCCTCGGGAACATCGGCGTCGATATATTCCTTCATGTTGGTCAGGAAGGCGATGACATCGTGGCGCGTGACCTCCTCGATCTCGTCAACCTTCGCCTTCTCAAAGTTGGCGTGGTCGCGAATCCACTGGGCCTCTTCTTTGGAAATACCGATCTTGCCGAGCTCCGCCTGAGCCTCGCAGGCCAGGACCTCAATCTCCTGCCAAATGGCGTACTTGTTCTCGAGGGAGAAGATGTGTCCCATCTCCGGGCGGGTATAGCGATCGATCATAGCGGCTCCTTTTTGGTTATTGGCACGTTGGTCGTAACCCAACCATTGTACCGTGCGCAGGTGCGAGTATGGGCAGTAGGCATTAACCTAACATTTTGTAGCATAGAGCGGCCATGAGGGCGTCCGCGTATTTGCTTCGCAAATCCGCACCGGCTGCGGGCGGCATGCCACGGTCGGCGCGCATGCACGGGCAAAGCGGGTTGAATCCGATGTTCCCGAGGCCTCCCATGCTCGATGGAGCGGGCAACGGGACGTCCGCGTATTTGCTTCGCAAATCCGCACCGGCTTCAGGCGCCTTCCGGCGCCTTCGCCTGCTCGCTACAAACGCTTCGCGTTTGCTTTACGCTCGCACCCTGGCGGGTTCGAGTCCCGGCACTTTATTGAAAAAGGCACGGTAACGAAACGTTACCGTGCCTGAAATTCGAACTGTCTCTTATACACATCTG
>URCU01000056.1:0-12219 GCA_900546425.1 uncultured Collinsella sp.
ACCTTATGCTGGACGGCGTGCTGTAGGTGAAGGAGCGGCGGATGAGGGCATGACTGACTATCTGAGCCCTCAATTCCACCCCGCCCATCAATTGCGGTGAAATACGGACTGTCTTGGCTGTCAAAGGCCTTATCTACTCCGTATTCCACCGCAACTTTTTGTGGGTCGATACGTAGGCAGGGGAGTGCGTGCGGTCGGGTACCGTGCGGTTGCTGGTACGATAGGTACGTCAGCAACTGCCGCCGAGCGGCTCAAATGAAAGGAACCCTGTATGGAGTCCTCCGCCTACCCGATGCTCTTTAGTCCGATCAAGGTCGGTACGACCGAGGTCAAGAACCGCGTCTTTATGCCGCCGGTGTCCACCAACCTGGCCGATCATGGCTATGTGACCGACGACTTGGTCGATCATTACCGTGCCCGCGCCAAGGGCGGCGTGGGCCTCATCATTACCGAGGTCGTGACGGTCGAGCCCACCTATACCTATCTGCCGGGTGACATGTGCTGCTACGACGACACGTTTATCCCTGGCTGGGAAAAGCTCGCCGCCGCCGTGCATGAGTATGGCTGCAAGATCATGCCGCAGCTCTTTCACCCCGCCTACATGGCCTTTAACATTCCGGGCACGCCGCGCCTGATCGCTCCGTCCTTCGTGGGACCGTCCTATGCCCGTGAGGCACCGCGTCCTATCACGGTCGACGAGATTCACGAGCTCACGCATCAGTTTGGCGACGCTGCCGTGCGTATGCAGAAGGCCGGTGTCGATGGCGTCGAGGTCCATGCGGCGCACGCCCACGGCATGCTCGGCGGTTTCTTGACCCCGCTCTATAACAAGCGTACCGATGAGTACGGCGGCTCGCTCGACGCCCGCATGCGCTTTTTGCTCGAGGTCATCGCCGAGATTCGCGAGCGCTGCGGCAAGGACTTTATCATCGACGTCCGCATCTCGGGCGATGAGTACACCGATGGCGGTCTGACCCTCAACGACATGATCTACGTCTCGCGTCGTCTGGAGAAGGCCGGCGTCGACATGATTCACGTGTCGGGCGGCACCACCATCAAGCGCGGCTCTGCGATTCCCGCCGCCGGTACGCAGCAGGCCTCGCATGCCGCCTGCTCGCGCGAGATTAAAAAGCACGTCAACATTCCCGTCGCCACCGTTGGACGCATCAACGAGGCCTGGATCGCCGAGGAGCTGATCGAGGACGGTGCTGCCGACATCTGCATGATGGGCCGCGCCAATCTGTGCGATGCCGAGTTCTGCAACAAGGCCGCTGCCGGCAACGCCGACGATATCCGCCCCTGCATCGGCTGCCTGCGCTGCCTGAACGGCATTATGTTTGGCAAGCGCATCTCCTGCACCGTCAATCCCGATGTTGAGCGCGACGAGGCCGGTTACGAGCCTGCCGCCGAGGCCAAGAACGTACTGGTTGTGGGCGCTGGTCCTGCGGGCATGGAGGCAGCCTACATTGCCGCCAAGCGCGGCCACAACGTAGTGCTCGTGGATAAGCAGGACGAGCCGGGTGGCGAGATGCGCATCGCGGCCGTTCCGCCGGCAAAGCAGGAACTCACCCGCGTGATCAAGTATCAGTACCGTCGCCTGGCCGAGGTCGGCGTGAAGTGCGTATTTGGCACCGAGCTTACTGCCGAGGACATTCAGCGTGACTACGCCGGCTACGAGGTCGTCCTGGCCTATGGCGCCGAGCCCATCGCCCCGGCCTTCATGCAGGGATTTAAGCAGGTCATGACGGCTGACGACCTGTTGGGCGGCAAGGCTTTCCCGGGCAAGAAGATTGTCATCGTGGGCGGCGGCACCGTCGGTTGCGAGACGGCCGACTACCTGGCCCCGTTGGTCAACGATCTGTCGCCGGCCAATCGCGACGTCACCGTCATCGAGATGACCAAGACGCTCGCCGCCAACGAGGGCGGCGCCGGTCGCGCGGTGCTCATCACGCGCATGCTCTCCAAGGGCGTTCACGTGCTGACCGAGGCCAAGGTGACCGAGATTACCGAGGATGCCATCAGCTACGAGAAGGACGGCGAGGTCCACACCATCGCCGATGCCGATACGCTGGTGCTTGCCATGGGCTATCGCCCCAATACCAAGTTGGCCGACGACCTTGCTGCAGCCGGCGTTACCACCCACGTGTTGGGTGATGCCAACAAGTGCGGCAACATCCGCGACGCCATCGGCGACGGCTACAAGATTGCCTGCGAGCTCTAGTCAACCCCTTGGTGCATGTGAGGCCTATCCCCGCGGCGTCAGTCGGTAGATAGCAAAAAGCGGCGGTCGTCCCGTACATGGGACGACCGCCGCTTGCGTTAGCTGCAATGAGTCGTGCGATTAGAGGCCCAGGATCTCCTTGACCTTGGCGATGATGGCCTCGTCGGTTGCGTTGGCAAAGAAGTACTCCTGGAAGTGTTCGCCGGCAAGTGCGCCCTTCACCAGGTCCTGATCGATCTCGCCCAGGACGTCGACGAGCGGACGCATGGTCACAGCGCGGACGCCGTCGAGGATCTTCTTGTTGCGCTGCTCGGGCTCAACACGCTCGGCAGGATAGCCGTTGCCCGAACCAAAGCCAAAGAGCTTCTCAAAGGTGTACTCGAGGTTGAGCTCCTGGCCCCAGCCGTTCTTGAGGGCGAAGGGCATGGCGACAGCGTTACCGTCGTTGACCTGGGCAAAGGTGTAGGCGTCGAGCGGGTCGGCAACGTGGCCGCACAGCACGCCGGGGAAGGAGTTGCAGGCGAGCATGGCGCCCTCGCCGGTGCCACAGCCAGTCACGACGTAGTCGGCAGCGCCGGAGTTGAGCAGCACGGCGGCCAGGATGCCGTTCTGCACATAGGTGAGGGGCTTGGAGTCGGCGTCGGCATACATGCCATAGTTAAAGACGGTGTGGCCCATGGGCTCGACAACCTTCTTAAGGGCAGCCTCGATCATAGGGTTCTTGGAGTTCTGAGAGTTTTCGTTGATCAGAGCGATTTTCATGATAGGTAACCTTCCACTATTTTCTAAATTAATGGTTCGTTATGTTGCATGGCATCTCCAACAGAGAAGCCGCTCTGCGGGCGGCGGACGATAAGGTCTGTCGCGAGTTCCGCACGAGCCGAAGAGCACTTAATGTGCTCTTCGTGCGAGTCAGGACTGTTCGAGCAGCAGACCTTATCGTCCGCCGCCTCGCCCAGACGTCTTACTGCGGCTGCTTTCCAATGTATGCGAGGATGCCGCCGTCGACGTAGAGGATGTGGCCGTTGACGAAGTTCGACGCGTCGGAAGCCAGGAACACGGCGGGGCCCTTCAGGTCCTCGGGCGTGCCCCAACGGGCGGCCGGCGTCTTGGCAATGATGAACTGGTCAAACGGGTGGCGGCTGCCGTCGGGCTGCGTCTCGCGCAGCGGTGCGGTTTGCGGCGTGGCGATGTAGCCGGGCCCAATGCCGTTGCACTGGATATTGGCCTCGCCAAACTCCGAGCAGATGTTCTTGGTGAGCATCTTGAGTCCGCCCTTGGCGGCGGCATAGCCGGCGATGGTCTCGCGACCCAGCTCGCTCATCATCGAGCAGATGTTGATGATCTTGCCGTGGCCCTTGGCGATCATGCCAGGCAGGCAGGCCTTTGACACGATAAACGGTGCGTTGAGGTCGATATCGACGACGCGGCGGAAGTCCTCGGCGCTCATGTCGAGCATCGGGGTACGCTGGATGACGCCGGCGTTGTTGACCAGGATGTCGGGCGTGGTGCCAAAGTCGGCCTCGATCTTGGCGATGAGCTCGGCGACGACAGTCTCGTCGGTGACGTCGGCAACATAGCCGTGAGCGTCAAAGCCCAGCTCACGGTAGTGCTTCTCGGCTTCGGCGACTTTGTCGGCGTGACGGGCGTTAAAGGCGATCTTGGCGCCGGCCTCTCCGAGCGCCTCGGCAATGGCCATGCCAATGCCGTAGGTGGCGCCGGTCACCAGTGCGACCTTGCCGTCCAGACGGAAGCTGTCCATAAGATCAGACATAGCGATCCTTTCAAAAGAAACGTTCATCTATATAAGTCTTGCTTTTCATACAAGGTCAGTATAGGTGAAGCGTCGTAATAGCCACCCCTTATTCCCTAAAATCAGGTGAACGTTCACTTTTAAAAGGCGAACGGTAGTCTCGCCCTTGCCGTGCGGACGTCTATTTGCTCTGTTCCTGCGCTCCCTCTGCGATCATGTTGCGGTTGTACACCAGATGCAGGTACATCGCGTCGTGCGCTGCGGTGGGATTGCGCGCGGCGATGGCGTCGGCCACGCCACGGT
This sequence comes from uncultured Collinsella sp., assembly GCA_900546425.1. Classification (GTDB taxonomy): domain Bacteria; phylum Actinomycetota; class Coriobacteriia; order Coriobacteriales; family Coriobacteriaceae; genus Collinsella. The sequence continues at coordinate 4,278 of URCU01000056.1, forward strand.
GGGTGCGGATGGTTTCCTCAACCAGCTTTTTGCCGGTCACGTCAATAAACAGGGGGACAGACGCCTTGAGCACGCCCATTAGGCGGGGAACGACGAGGTTGCCGCAGCTTTCGGCAATTGCGATGTGAAACGCGGTGTCGGCGGCAGAATAGTCTTCGTCCCGCGCGGCCAAGTGCTCGGACTCATCGCAAAGCTCTTTAATGCAGATGATTTGATCGTCGGTCGCGTGCTCTGCGGCCATGCTGGCCATCTGCGGCTCGATCATAAAGCGAACTTCGAGTAGGTCGCGCGCCAGACGCTGCTTGTCGTCGATAAAGGTAAAGCCCAGTGGGTCGTCGGCAACGCCGGGGTTTGACGCCACATAGGTGCCCGAGCCCTGCTTAATGCGCACGATGTTGCGTGACTGCAGCAGCTTCATAGCCTCGCGTACGGTGCTCCTGCCAGCACCCAGGCGCTCGACGAGCACAGCCTCCTTGGGCAGGCGGTCGCCTTGCTCAAGATGCTCATCCAGGATCAGTTGAATAATTTTCTCCGAAATCTGCTCGGGGAGTCCCGAATCGGCTCGTGCCACGCTTCACCTCATATCAAAAGAATTCATCAGAGCTATTCTAGCTCATTTAACAGAAGCCGCGGTGGTTCGCTCCGACAATGGAGAACTGTAAGTGGCCGTTTACCGTCAAAAACAGATCGTTCAGCAAATACATCAGATGTATTTCGAAAAAGTTTCCCTTTTAAACATCAGACCTATTGAAAACGCGCTATAGTCTAAGCCGAATTCAAAAGGTCTGATGAATTGGAGGAAAGATGTCAGACCCAACGTTTATGGCCGACCCCACCAGGCTGGTCATCGCCGCCATCGTGGGCATCGCGCTGCTGCTTGCGCTCATCATTAAGTTCAAGCTGCATCCTGTGCTTTCGATGATGGTCTCGGCGCTCGCGATCGGCATCGGCGCCGGTATGCCGCTCGACCTGGTGGCGGACACTGTCACCAAGGGCGTGGGAACCACGCTGCAAAACATCGCCCTGCTCATTGGCCTCGGCTCGATGTTTGGCCAGATTCTTGAGGAGAGCGGCGGCGCCAAGAAGATCGCCCAGACCTTCATCGATACCTTTGGGCAGGGTCATTCCAGCTGGGCGCTGGGCATTACCGGTCTGGTTATCGGCACTACGGTGTTCTTTGAGGCCGGCGTGGTCGTTTTGATCCCACTTGCGTTTAGCGTGGCATCGCAGACCAAAAAGTCGACGCTCTACTACGGCATCGCGCTGCTCGCAGGACTTGCCGCTGGCTATGCGTTTGTGCCGCCATCGGCCGGTTCGGTTCTGGTCGCCGGCACGCTCGGTGTCGACCTGGGCACCATGATTCTCGTCGGTATCCCTACCGCCTTCATCGCTATGGCGATCGCCGGCGTCATCTGGGGTCGCAACGTGGGCAGTCGCATTTTTACCGATGTTCCGGAGCACTTTACCTCTGCCGAGGGTGCGAGCGACGAAAAGGAGCTTCCCTCCTTTGGCATGGTGCTTGCCATCGTGCTCACGCCGCTTTGTCTGATTTTGCTGGGCACGTTGTCCTCTTATATCCCCATGCCCGCCGAGCTCGCCTCGATTCTCGCCTTCCTGGGCAAGTCTTTCGTCGCTTTGACGCTCGCCACGCTCGTCGCGATGTATCTGCTGGGCGCGCGGCGCGGCTACTCCGGCGCCGAGCTCAAGGCCCTGCTCGACCGTTCGCTTAAGCCCGTCGGCATGATCTTGCTGGTCATTGCCTGCGGCGGTGTGATCCGCTGGATGCTGCAGGACTGCGGCCTGGGCCAGGTTATCGGCCCTATGCTCGAGGCCTCACCGCTGCCTTTGGTGGTCGTTGCCTTTTTGATTGCCGTCATGGTGCGTGCCTCTGTCGGCAGCTCCATCGTCGCTATGACCATGGCATCGGGCATTATGGCCGCCATGCCTGCGGTTGCCGGAGCCTCAGTGCTCATGCGTGCCGCTATCTGTCTTGCTATCTGCGGCGGTGCCACGGCCCTCTCGCACGTCAACGATGCCGGTTTTTGGATGTGCTCCTCGTTCCTGGAGATTGATGAGAAGACAACCCTCAAGTCCTGGACCGTTATGGAGACGCTCATCGGCCTTTCGGGTCTTGCCTGCGCCCTGGTGATTTCGTTCTTCGCCTAGTTCGCGTGGCTAAGCATCTTTTGCCGAGCGCATCGCTCGGTACCCATTTACACCTGATTCATTAACCAACGATTGGTACAACCGTTCAAATCAAAAGAGGAGAGCATCATGGACGAGAAGACCAAGGCACAGATTCGGCAGGAGGCAGCCGACCTGGTTGCCAAGCTGCAGCCGCGTTCCGGCAAGTTCCGCACCATCAGCCCCGAGATGGACCCGCTGCGTCTGGGCTCTGGCTGGTCCATCGAGGATCTGGACAAGCCGCAGGTCATTATCGAGTCGACGTTCGGCGACTCGCACCCGGGTTCTGCCGGTCTGTTTGAGTTGGTCGAGGAGGTCCGTGCCGGCGTTGCCGAGGCTGGCGGTCATGGTGCCCGTTACTTCTGCACCGATATCTGCGACGGCGAGGCCCAGGGCCACGACGGCATCAACTACTCGCTGCCCAGTCGCGACATGATCGCCAACATGATCGAGATTCATGCCAAGGCCACCCCGTTCGACGCCGGCGTCTTTGTTGCCAGCTGCGATAAGGGCCTGCCTGCGAACCTTATGGCCATGGGCCGCATCAACATCCCCTCCATCGTCGTTACCGGCGGTGTCATGGATGCCGGTCCCGATCTGTTGACCCTGGAGCAGCTCGGCGCGATTTCTGCCCGCTACGAGCGCGGCGAGATCTCCCGCGAGGAGCTTGAGTTTGCCAAGCACAACGCATGCCCCAGCTGCGGCGCCTGCTCCTTTATGGGCACCGCGTCGACCATGCAGGTTACCGCCGAGGCCCTGGGCCTTATGCTCCCCGGCACGGCCCTGCTGCCCGCTACCAGCTCCGACCTGCGTGAGTTTGCGCGCGAGGCCGGCCGCCAGTCCGTGTGGCTCTCCGAGCACAACCTGTGTCCGCGTGACATCGTGACCAAGGAATCCTTCGAGAACCTCATCATGGTCCACGGCGCCATCTCTGGTTCCACCAACTCCCTGCTGCACATCCCCGCAATCGCCCGTGAGTTTGGCATCGAGATGTCCGCCGACGACTTCGATCGTCTGCACCGTGGCGCCCACTACCTGCTCAACGTTCGTCCCGCAGGCGAGTGGCCGGCGCAGTTCTTCTATTATGCGGGCGGTGTGCCGCGCATCATGGAGGAGATCAAGTCGATGCTCCACCTCGACGTTATGACTGTCACCGGCAAGACTCTCGGCGAGAACCTCGAGGACCTCAAGAATAACGGCTATTACGAGAAGTGCGGCCGTTACCTGGAGAAGTGGAACCTCAAGCGCGAGGACATCATTCGCCCGTTTGACCAGGCTTTCGGCACCGATGGCTCCATCGCCATCCTTCACGGCAGCCTTGCCCCCGAGGGCGCCGTCGTCAAGCACACCGTCGTTCCGCGTGAGATGTTCCAGGCTACGCTCAAGGCCCGTCCGTTCGACTGCGAGGAGGACGCCATTCACGCCGTCCTGACGCACGAGGTCAAACCCGGCGATGCTGTCATCATTCGCTATGAGGGCCCCAAGGGTTCCGGAATGCCCGAGATGTTCTACACCACTGAGGCTATCGCCAGCGATCCCGAGCTGGGTGCGAGCATTGCCCTGATCACCGATGGCCGCTTCTCCGGCGCCTCCAAGGGCCCGGCTATCGGTCACGTTTCGCCCGAGGCTGCCGTGGGCGGCCCGATTGCCCTGATCGAGGAGGGCGACCTTATCCAGATCAACATCCCCGAGCGCTCGCTGTCTATTGTGGGCATCGCCGGCAAGGAGATGGAGCCGGCCGAGATCGATGCCGTCCTGGCCGAGCGCCGAGCCGCTTGGAAGCCCAAGGCTAATCGCTATACCTCCGGCACGCTCAAGTTCTTTACCGAGCATGCAGTTTCCGCCATTCAGGGTGGCTACATGGAGTAGCGCCCATGCGCATCAAATATCTCCTCTCATAGATGTGCGGCACAAAGAGCCCCGAGCCACGTCACCGGGGCGCGTTGTTCAGCGCCGCCGGGGCGCTCCACTCAAACGACAAGAGACGTCTTACGCAAGCGCCCGCGTCCGTGGATAAAACCACGGGCGTGGGCGCTTCGCTTTATTCCCAGCCGCTTTATTCCCAGCCCTTCCACACGTCAGGCTCGTAGCCAACGGTTGCCTGGCGGCCGTTGCGAACGATGGGCTCACGAAGAATCTGCTGGTTATCGAGCACCTTTTCGAATTTCTGGTCGGCAGCAAGATACTGTACGAGCGCAACCGTGTCGGCATCTTTCGCCTTTGGATCGATCACAGCGTCGATCCCGCCGACGGCGCGCGCCACGCTTTCGAGCTCGCCTTTGCTCATCCCCTTTTCCTTCAAGTCGATGAACTGGAACTTCACACGACGTTCCTTGAAATAGCGCTGCGCCTTCTTAGTATCGAAGCTTTTCTTCGTGCCGAATATCTGGATGTTCATACGTACCGCCTTCGCTCAATTCTCGTCCGTCCATGATGCGACAAGGGAGCCGAGCAAAAACAGAGCAGGCGGAGATGGAGGAGGACGGCGACCGACCGTCGGCAAGAGTCGGCCGGATCGGACTGGCGCCCAGCGCGCGCCGGCGACACGCTCACAGCTGCACACATAGCCGATGTACAAGCTCGCCGCGGCGTTCCCTCGCCCCGCGGTGTGGCGATAGAGAAGCACGCCACCCGTCAACGATGGCGCCTCGGTGAAGAAAATCAACGTCTGGGTTACATCCCTTGAAAGGGGCGAAGACGGCTGCTAAAATACCTCCCCGCTATGAAGGATTTGACCAAAGCATACATCGCAATTCGGCGGCCCCTGGTATACGGGGCCTCTCCTGTTGTTCCCCAAGTGCGCTCTGAGCAGCCGCTTTCTTCCTGTCGTATCTGATGCACGCATAGCACGTGCATGTTATTTCGCCCGTGGGCCGGCGCGCCTTCGGCGAAGAATCGAATAGATACGAAGGAAGCTTATGTCTGATAATTGTACGGTCGCGCCCGCCAATGGGCGCATTACCGGTACCCAGATCCGCATCGTCGCGGTCGTCGTCCTGGGTGCCTTCTTGGCGCTACTGAACCAAACGGTGATGTCGCCTGCGCTGCCGGTCATCATGTCCGATTTCGCCATCGATGCCTCGACTGCCCAGTGGATCATGTCCATATACCCGCTGGTGAGCGGCATCATGGTCCCCGTTTCGGCGTTCCTTATCGACAAGTTCAGCACCCGCGCGCTATTCTTCGGGGCGACGCTGGTGTTCGCGCTGGGCACGCTGCTGTGCGCCGCAGCCCCTGATTTCCTGTTCCTCATCATCGGTCGCGTGTTGCAAGCGGCGGGCTCAGGCGTGCTCATGCCGCTTGTCTCGGTGGTTCCCATGCTGGTGTTCCCCGTCGAGAAACGAGGAACGGCTATGGGCATGGCGGGCATCGTCATGTCGGCGGGTCCCGCGGTCGGCCCCGTCGTAGGCGGTGCGGTGATCGACACGTACGGCTGGCGCACCATGATCGGCGCCATCGTCCCCCTCGCAATTCTCGTGCTGGTGCTGGGCGTGTTCATGCTGAAAAACGTGGGCGAGCTGAAGAACCCCAAGCTCGACCTGCCCTCGGTCGTCCTCTCCACCATCGCCTTCGGCGGACTTCTCTACGGGTTCTCGAGCGCCTCGTCGATGGGTTGGGGCAACCCCGTGGTGCTCGGCTCGATCGTCGCGGGTGTCGTGTGCTTGGTGCTGTTCGTCGTACGCCAGGGCAAAATCGAGGACCCGCTGCTTCAACTGGGCACGCTCAAGACGCGCGAGTTCCGCGTGGCCGCCATCATCGTCACGCTCATCAACGCCGCATGCCTGGTCACCAACACGCTGTTGCCGTTGCTGCTGCAAACCTCGCTTGGCGCTTCGGCCTTCGAAACCGGCATGGCCATGCTTCCCGCCGCGGCGGTGGGCATCATCATCAGCCCTATCTCCGGCGTGGTGTTCGACAAGTTCGGTCCGCGTGCCATCTCGATCGTCGGCCTGGCCCTCATGACCGGCGCCCTGTTCCTGCTCTCGCTTTCGACGGTAAACACGCCCATCTTGGTGGTTGCGCTGTTCTGCATGCTGCAGTCCGCCGGCCAGTCGCTCGCGAACATGCCGGTGAACACATGGGGTGTCAATGCCTTGAAAAATGACATGATCGCCCACGGCAACGCCATCGCGAACACCGGCCGCCAGGTCGCCGGCGGTTTGTGCACGGCGCTCATCATCACGGTCATGACAAGCGTCACCGCGTCGGCCGGCGTCGATGCGAGCATCCAAGTAGCCACCGCCGTGGGCGCGGGCGTCGCTTACAAGGTGTGCGCGGCAATCGGCCTCGTTTCCCTTATCTGCGCCATATTCAGCGTGCGCACCAAGAAAACCGCACCGAAAACGAAGGAGGCATAAGCGATGTCCGAGATTCTGTCCGAGCGCATCCCGCTCGAGCTCGAGGGGACGCCCGTTTCGAGCATCATGATTGAAGAGCCGTTCACCTGCACGCAGGATTGCACGATTTCCGACGTGGTGCGCATGCTCGCCGAAAACGAGGTGAGCAGCATGCCCGTAATCGATGAGCGCAACCAGGTGGTCGGGTTCATCTCCGACGGCGATGTCATGGGAGCCATCGCGCAGCATCGCGCTCACACCATCTTCACGGGCGGCGACGCGTCCATGCTGTACTTCGACGATCAGAGCCTTGAGCAGCGCATCGAAGACCTGAAGGATCGCTGCGTCATGGATTTCGCGACGCGCCAGGTAGTGTGTGTCCGTCCCGAGCAGAGCATCGCCCGCGTCGCCGCGCTGCTGGCGAAGAAGAAGTTCAAGAAGCTTCCTGTGGTTGATGACGAGGGCAAACTCGTGGGGGTCATCCGCCGCTCCGCCATCACCAAATACATCTTCGGCATCCTTTTCCAATAGGGGCAGGTCGCACTTGAGGCGAACATCTCGAGGCATCGAGCCGGCAACTGGACCAGACAACCTTGACACGCACGCGCTTTCCCTCGATGCTTCGGTAAGGGGAGCTGCGAAAATCGCAGCACGGGTGATCGGCGCCGCGCCCCCGAAGGCAAAAGCGAACACGGGAGCGATACGATGGGAAAAGTCCTGGACGAAGATTTGGTTTATGAGATTCTCTCCGTCGTGGCAGAGATTCCGGCGGGATGCGTCGCCTCGTACGGTCAGATAGCGCGCCTCATCGGCAGGGAGAAAAACTCTCGCCTGGTCGGAGCGGTGCTGAGCGAGGCGGATCGCTACGGCGATTATCCCTGCCACCGCGTCGTCAACCACGCGGGACGCCTCGCGCCAAACTTCCCCGACCAGCGAGCACTACTGACGGAGGAAGGAGTCGCCTTCCGAGACAACGGCTGCGTCGACATGAAAAAGCACCAGTGGAACGAGTAGCCAGGCAGCGTAGCGTCGAAAGGAGCGACGCCACGGGGAACGACCTGCGCCCCGCCGCCGGACAACCTATGGCAAAGTGACACGTCCCACAAAGAGCGGCGCACCAGTACGAGACACGACCGCGACGTAAAAAGACCCTATGATACTCGTAAGCATCTATCTGATTGCCCGCCTCGAGGTACCCAAAGAACGAGAGATGCCGAAACCCCTAGACAAAGAAAAAGGTCGGGAGCTTTTATGCTTCCGACCTGAAGTTTCATGGTCGCGGGGGGCGGATTTGAACCACCGACCTTCGGGTTATGAGGTCGCTACGACGTTGTTTCATTCAGACATTTCGACCCAAATTGAAGTCAATATAACTCCTGTCTCTTATACACATCTCCGAGCCCACGAGACGCGTAGTAATC
>URCU01000057.1:0-12131 GCA_900546425.1 uncultured Collinsella sp.
GATTACTACGCGTCTCGTGGGCTCGGAGATGTGTATAAGAGACAGATCTCAACGTTCGCCCCCGCTTATGTGTCGACCGCTTTTCTAGCGCGTCCTCCGTCACGACAGGTAAGAGTGAAGAATGGTGAGCCAGCGTGGGGTTTCGAAGTGGATGATATCGGTGGGAACTCCGGCGGGAGCGTGACCACCAAAGAGCAGGCCCGCGTCTGCCGGGTTGATAAGGCGCACGATCCATACGGCAACGACCAGCACGCACAGAACAATAACCGCAATGTCGATGCCGCGCTTTAGCTTGCTCGACGTCACCTCCTCGCGCACGAACGCGAGCACAAACGCAATCGGCACCACCCAAAACAGCGGATGGTAGGCAAAGGCCGCCGCAAAATCGAGGCGCAGTACTGCCAGCCAGGCCCTCGTCATGCCACATCCCGGACAGGGAATGCCCGTCATCAGGCGAAACACGCAGCCGATATCGAGCAGGTAGAGTGCGAGCCAGGCGACAAAGAGCGCGCCGATGCAAGAAAGGGCGCGGCGAATGAGTTCCGCCGCGCCCTTATGTCCCTGGGAGCTGTTCACGCCGCTCTTATCGTTAGGCACGAGCGCCAAGACGGACGTTGTAAGCCGTTGCCATGGCATTGGTATTCTTGATGATGATGTTCATGGCAAAGATGGGGCCAAGGCCGCACAGCAGCGCGCCGACGATCTGCCACATAAGAACGGTGGTACCGTTCTCCTGGAACATCAGGCCATAGCGAGGAGCATTAGCCTGCAGGCGGTTGCCGATCTTGTAGTACCAGTAGAGTGCGTAGAAGCCGCAGGTCACGAACGACAGCAGGATCAATGCTGCCAGACCCGGCGTGGAATCGCCGTCGTCCTGGCACATGACATTGATGTCGCGAGCGAGGCAATAGAGGAAGTAATATGAATAGATGCCGCAGGTCACGATGGAAAGCAGGAGCCAGCCGATCACGCCACGGTCGGTTTTAATCGGAGCATAGCCCATCGGGGCAGGTGCAGGCTGCTGAGCATACTGCTGCTGACCGGTGTACTGCTGCTGGCCGGTGTACTGCTGCTGAGGCTGAGGCTGAACTGCCTGAACCGGAGTGGGCTGAATCTGCGTGGGCTGCGGAGCAGGCTGGGGCTGAGGTGCAGGCTGCGGCGCGGGCTGCGGAGCAGGAGCAGCGGGAGCGGCACCGACGGCAGAACCGCAGACGGGGCAGAATTTGGCATCATCCGAAATGGGAGAACCACAAGTGGGACAGAACATAAGCCTCTCCTTTTCCTAAGGCGTTGCACGCCTTCAAACCTTACACGTCTATGTTCTCAACAATAGCCGCGACGTTGTTGCGCAACATTGACCAATTCCCGAGAAATTTTGCTGCAACCGTTTTCCCAGGCATTTTCTTGCTTCCGCAGTAGAAAAAGGCACCCCGGGCTCAGTTGCCCAGGGTGCCTCGACCGACTATTCGGTTTGATTGTTTTCGGCAGCAGGATTATCGCCCGGCTCTTCCGCCGGCGTGGCAACGGCATTCCAATCGGGCTCCGCAGGCGTCGCCTCGGGCGCCGGGGCAGGCGCCGGGGCAGGCGCGGGCGCAGGTGCAGGCGCAGATGCAGGTGCAGGGGCAGGGGCAGGTGCCGGGGCAGGCGCAGCACCAGTGGCGGCCGTGGGGTTGAATCCCGCAGGAGTAGGCTTCTTCTCACCCGGGAGCACAAACGTCAGGACATCGTCGGCATCCTCATCGGCCCACTCGCTGGCATGACGTGCCGCCCAATAGCCAACGGCGCGATACTTGAGCATCTTGCCAAACACAGTCAGGAACACCGTGACGAAGGCAATGATCATCAAGAACAGAATGAGCGTAATGCCACCGCCCTCGATGATTGCCTCAAGACCCGTGGGGCGGTAGTAATAGCTATACATACCAAACGTAGCAATGGCGCCGAAGATGGCGGTGAAGATCCACGTGATGATGTGCGACACGATGCCCGTCAAAAACTCGGGGAGAATCGATGCGCAGAACAACTTGCCCAGGTTGGCCTTATAGGACTTCCAAACCTTCTCAAGCGAGAACGCACTCTCCACGCGCCCGACGACGGCAAAGTGCATCACGGCAGCATCACCAAACATCTTAAAGAAGATGCCCAGTACCACCGACACGATCATGGCAAAGACGAGCAGGCCCATCGAGCCGAAGAGTGCGGCCTCGAGACCGCTCGAACCGTTGTAATAGTACGAGCCGACGGCACCGATCACGACGCTCTCGATAGCCGAGAAGATCACGCCGATCACTGGGATAATGGCAACGAACTCGAGCACACCGGTAATGACGGACGAGAAGATACCCAATCCAAACGAGGTCGAGCGCAACAGCGGACGCTCCATGCCGTTATCATCCTTGAGCGACAGGTCACGACCCCACTCGATAGCAAAACCGGCACCGCACACGCTTGCCACGTACGCAAGCAAAAAGCCAATGGCCGCTGCGATACCGCCGATAACGGGGATGAACAGCACCAGCACCGACACGACGCAAATCAGCGCCGGCAAAAAGGCAATCTGACATACGCGAACCAGGGCGCCGGGAACCTTAAGCATATCGTTGAAAGCCTGCGCCATGCAGCCCTTGGGCACGTTCATAGCCGGCTGGGGCGCAACGAACGGCTGCGGCTGCGGATGGGCAAACGGCTGACCCTGCTGCTGAGGTTGAGCTTGCGGAGCGGGGCCGGCGGCCTTGACCTCGGTATTAGGGGCACCGCACACGCCGCAGAACTTGTCGTTATCGCCCATGGGGGCGCCACACTGCGAACAGAACATCGAAATCATCCCTTCGTATCTAGAGCGAATCACCTGGATCGCAAACGATGTCTTTGGCATCATTATCGCCCAATATGGGGACAAATACCCCAAGATGACCGATTTGCAACGTGGGTGGCTTTATTCAATGATTCGAAGGGTACGCCCGGGCTAGTTTGTGCCGCGGAAGCCCTTGCCGACGATTTCGGAGCTATCGACGATGGTGATGAAGGCGCCAGGGTCAATCTCGCGGGTATAGCGGCGCAGTTGCACTGCCTCGCGACGGCTCAGCACGCTCATAATCACCGTGACGCACTTGCCCGAGAAGGCACCGTAGCCACGGCTGATCGTTGCCGTGCGGTTGAGATGCTTGACGATAAACTCCTCGACCTTAAGGGGCTCGGAGCAAATGATCGTGCAGACCTTACGAAGGTGAATGCTCTCGATAGCCTTGTCGACCACGAGCGTCTTGGCAAACAGACCGAGCACGCAGTACAGGCCGACGCGCGGGCCATACAGGAAAGCCGCGATGGTCACGATGCCGATATCGACCAGCAACAGGGCACGGCCAATCTCGAGCGTCGTGCGGCGCTTGAGAATCATGGCAAGAATGTCGGTACCACCCGTCGAGGCGCCAATGTCAAAGACAATGGCACTGCCCAGCGCCGGCAAGATGACGGCAAAACACAGGTCGAGCCACATATCGCCCGTCATCGAAACATCCGTCGGAATGAAGATCTCAAACAGCGAGACGTAGGCCGAAAGCGCAAACGAGGCAAAGACACTCCAAAGGATTGCCTTGCGCTCCAAAAAGATAAAACCCAGGATGACCAGGACCGCGTTGATAATCCACATAAAGACGCCGACGGGCAGAGTCGGGAACAGCGTGGAAAGAATGACCGACACGCCCGAGGTGCCGCCGAAGGCAAAGTGATTGGGGGTTTTAAAGGCCACGATGGCGAACGCCGTGAGGATCAGGCCCAGATTGAGCTCGGCAAAAAAGCGCGGAAAGCCTGGTTCCTGGCTGCGCTTGCGGCCGGCGCGCTCGCCACGTTCGATATCCTCGCGACCGACAACGCGCTCCATCGGCACCACCGGAGGACGATGCATCTCCTCGGCGGCACGCGACGCCGCCTCTGCCGCAGCGGCTTCAATCGCCCATGCCTTGCTTTCGGTCTCGTGTTCGTCGGCCATTACGGCAACCCTTCGTTAACAATTTGGAAACAATGCGCCCATTAGGGTAACGCGGAACGCGAAGATTGCAACCCTTAGTTAGACGAGCGGTATGCCTGCATCGGGGGCATATAGAAAACGGTCGACCGCACTTTTGCTTGCGCGGTCGACCGTTTAGCGTTTTCGCAGGTAAAACCTATCGAAACAAACCTGTCCCTATTTGGTAGGTTACTCGTGCTGGCTGGTGCGGTGCTCGTACTCCTCGGGGGTGATGACATCCTCGATGCGCAGGTTGACGCCTGCCACCTCAAGGCCGGTCATCGCGGCCAGACGCTCGGTGACGCGCGCCTTAACGTCGTCAAAAATCGCAGGCGCATAGGCGCCGTACTCGATGATGACCGAGATGTTGACGACCACGCGGTTGTCGTCGGTGACCTCGACCGTCACTCCCTTGGTCAGGTTCTCGGCACCAAACTGTTCCTGCACAAAGTGCATAAGGTTACCCTTCATGCCCAGAACGTGCGGCACCTCGCGGGTGGCCATGGCGACGATCTTCTCGATCACGCCGTTGGAATAGGTCAGCGAGTCCTCGGACTCGTCCGCCTCCTCGTCCATCTCCTCGTTGTCCTCATCCGCATCGGACTCGGCCTCGACGAGCGCCTCGTCCTCGAGCGTTACGTCCTCCGCCTCGGCGGCGACGGCCTCATTCGCCTCGAGCTCGGTATCGGCTACATCGACCTTCGTGTTAAAAGCCATGGTTCCTCCTTATGCCTGCCGCAGATGCGACAGTCGAATACATATTAGCGGCCGCTAAACAGACGGCCGAAGAAGTTGACGATACCGTTCTCGCCGTCGCGAATCTGGCCGATCACGGCGCCGATCAGCACAAAGAATGCGATGACGAGCGTGTCCCACAGACCCAACGTAAGTACCAGCACGGCGAGGATAAAGCCTGCCAAGGCGCCGAGCGTAGTATTGGGGTGGCGCACGGCGTAACTCCAGATAGCAGCGCCCGTACCTTTGATGAGACCCATGGCCTCGTCAAAGTCGTTGGCGGCGCTGTCGTGCTGCTCGCCGGCCTCGGGCTTGGTGTCGGCGGACTCGCCTGCCGGCGTAGCGTTCTGGTCGATCGTCAGGCGCGGCGTGCGGGCGGTCTTGTCTTGATTGGTATCACTCACCGGAAACCTCCACGGTCTGGACGGTAGTCTTGGACGGCAAAAAACGGACGCGCGCGGTCGTGCCCGGCGTGCCGAGCATGGTGTCGCAGGCCTTCTCGATGCGCTGCTGCATCGAGGTGGCAAGAGCGGCAACGTCCTTGTCATCGAGCGCGATGGCCTCGACCTTAAAACGAACGCGCGACTCGTCGGAGCCTTGAACGCGTGCCTCGATATGCTCAACCATCACGCGATCATCGCACTCTGCCGCGGCACGGGCGCACGAGGAAAGCGCTGCGAGCGTGACCTCGATATTGCGCTCCCCCGCCGGATGCACGCAGGACGGCTCGCGACGCGCGAACATCAGGCGGAAAAAACCGATGAGCACGCCAAGCGCCACGATAGCGGCGCACACCGTAACGACGACGCGAGGCATGGTGTCACGCAACAGCAGCATAAAGCGATACGTATACGGTCCCCAGAACTGGCAGACAAGCGTACCCAGCGCCACGATGGCGGCGGCAAGATACACGATCGCTAGGGCTCGTTTGAGTACGCGCACGCGCGCTCCCTTCAGGTTTCGGTCCACAGAATGCAAAACGGTTCGCATCATTATAAAAGAGCCGGGTCCGGTGCCATACGCACGCGGATCCGGCTCATCTATTCCACGAGGCTTGCATGCTCGCTTCATTATGCCCAGATATGCACGGCTTAACCCGTGCGGGCGCTACTCCTCCTCGAGGGCAGCGATGACCTCGTCGGTCATGTCCATGGTGCTGTAGACGTCCTGGACGTCGTCGAGCTCCTCAAGACGGTCGATGAGGCGCTGGACCTTCTTGGCGTCGGTACCGGAGACCTCGGTCGGGGTGGTCGGGACCATAGTGGTCTCGGAGCCCTTGACCTGGACGCCCTGCTCCTCGAGCGCCTTGGAGACAGCCATGACGTCGTTAGCAGCGGTCCAGACGATCCACTCCTCGCCGGCGTCCTCGTAGTCCTCGCCACCGGCCTCGGCGATGGCCATCATGAACTCATCCTCGTCACCGGCAGGACCGTTGGCGATCATGGTCTCCTTCTTGGCGTTCTCGTCCAGAATCTCCTTGGCGACGACAATCTGGCCCTTGCGCTCAAACTGGAAGGCGACGGAGCCCGAGGTGCCCAGGTTACCACCAGCGTGGGAGAAGGCGGAACGGACATCGGCAGCGGTACGGTTGCGGTTGTCGGTCAGGCAGTCGACGTAGACGGCGACACCGGCGGGACCGTAGCCCTCGTACACGATGTTCTCGTAGACGGCGGCATCGGCACCCGAACCAAAGGCCTTGTCGATAGCGGACTTGATCTTGTCCTTAGGCATGGACTGAGCCTTGGCCTTGGCAACAGCAGCGGCGAGGCTGGCGTTGTTCTCGGGCAGCGGGTCGCCGCCGAGACGGGCAGCAACGGTGATGTTGCGGCTCAGCTTGGAGAAGAGGGCGGAACGCTTGGCGTCCTGCGCGCCCTTACGATGCTTGGTTGTGGCCCACTTAGAGTGTCCGGACATACGTGTCTCCTATCGGTTTCGACCTAAAGCCCAGCGCAGATGCTCGGGCAATATAAACAAACGTCGTTATGATATACCTACTGGCCTGCGAGATAAACCCCAAAATGAAGGCGTCGTGATGATGTCACCCTTTGGCGCAAAGCAACCTGACCCCAATGCACCAAATTAGGACCAGAGGAGGTCGCTGCGGGTGATGGTGGCGCCGACGGCAAAGGGCATGCAGGCGATGACCGGATACAGGTAGCGCATGTAGGTCGAGCCGTTGCAGGGACCGATCAGGCACACGGCGAGCACGCCCAGCAGCGGCACCCAAATGGCCAGCCCGCGCCACGAATGACGACGTAGCAGATAGACCACCACGGCGATCATGATCCACACATAGGTGGCCGAGCTCATGGTGAGCGAGATAAACGGGATGCGCTGTACTGCCACGCGATACAGGTTGATCAGGTGGTCGCACCAGCGCACAACCTTGCTATCGACCGGATGGAAGTCAAAGTACTTGAGGTTATCGGGCTTCGCCATGATCTCGGCACTGCGCGCCGTACTGTAGACCCACGCGTCGCGAGCGCTCGGATAAAAATACCCATAGTAGTTATTGATGAGCGCCGAGATATAGCACCCGGGATCCTTTTTGAACATCTGGGCCCACACCTCAAAATAGGCCTTGATGTCCTCCTGCGAGGCATACTCGTTAAAGCAATTTTTGACGGCGTCCGACTTATCCGGGTTGTAACGGCGGCCCAGATTCTCGTACTTGAGCACACGGTCGATCGCGGAGCGCTCTTCGTCGGTCACCAAGCCGTCGCAAGGAGCCTCCACGATGGTGCCGTCCTCCTTAACCGTGGGGTTGACGCCCGAGTTGAGGCCGTCGTGCTTTTGGACGAAACGAGCCGTCTGCTGGAACGGAATCGAGAGGATTTCGCGCTTGGAACCAGGCGTGATGTCGTGCGCCGGCATAAAGACCTTGGTGAAGTACATATTGGAGGCAAGACAGAGCGCGAGCACCGCGAGGACGCCGACCCAGCGGAAACGCGGGATGGCGCCCGAAGGCGCAGCACCAGCCTGCTTGGCTGCACGATGAGCCACATGCGCATCCCATGCGCAAAACGCCGCCGCGATTACGCATGCCGCCAGGGGAAACACCAGGCCGCCGTTGCGCAGAAACGTGGAGCCCATGGCGCCCAGAGCGAGCAGCAGCCAGTCATGGCGCGCAAAGAGCACGGGCCTCTGTTCGCCCGCACGCTCGACATTGGCATCGCGACGGGGCAGGCCGCAGGCCACGAGTTTGACGGTCTGTATCAGCAGCACCAAAAACGCGTCGGCAAAGAGCACGTCTTTGGTAAGCAGCGCCGCGTAGTTGGAGAACATGGGCATAAACACAAAGAACAGCAAGATCACGCCGCGGACCGGCAGGCTCACGCCCAGCTTGCGCAGCGACGAGATGGAATAGGCCATGCAGGCGGCCGTAATAACGAACTGAGCGCAGGTGTAGATGGCAAGACCCGCGTTGGCGCTGTTGAACAGCGAAAGCCCCAGCTGGACGCACGAACCGATGATAGCCGTGTGCGCCACGGGGTGATGTCCGTTGAGCAACACATTGGGATTGAGTAGACGCAAGTAGTCACTCGTGCCGTTGGGGTAGTTGAACCACTGGCGAATCTGCGCACCCGTATCTCCCATAAAAAGGCCAGGCAGCGAAGCGATGAGCGTGGGCGCCCAGGCGATCATAAGCACCAGGAAGGGCCCGGCAAAGGGATGGACCGAGAGCACGGCGTGAGCCACACGCCATACGCGGCCAAAGTGCGCTTCGGAAAACGGAATGCGGCGCGTGCTCAGCCAATCTAGACACTCAAAGGCGAGGTAGAAGGCAACGACCGCCAAGAGCATCCAGCCCGCACCGCCTATCCAGGCGCAGATGATGCGGGCCTTGTCGCCGAGCACGATCTCGGCCGAATCGGTGAGGTCGTAGCTGCGGCCAAACACCATGCAGACGGCAAAGAACAGCGACGGAAGGATCACCGAGGGACGCCAAGCGTCGCCGCGGCCAAAGAACACGTAGCGAAACGGCAGCGTGAGCAGGCAGGCAAGCGCAAGCAGCATGACCGCGTCGGTATGGCCGGCAAACGAGAGGAGTACCTCGTAGCACACGTACAGCATGCCCGAGGCTTTGGGGTCAATCGCCAAGACTGCGTTGCTCGACACCGGGGCGGGATCGATGGAAAACGCCGTGGTCGCCAACAGCGCGAGCAAAAATGCGATGAGCGTCTGCTTGGCGGGGTAGCGCTTAAACCAGACGATGCGGGCAGCGTCGCGCGCAGCCGTTGTGGAGAGGTCGGAATCCTTCACAGTCCGAAAGCCTTTCTAGAAACCTATCAAACTCGGCAAGACCACCACAAAGGTGCCTGTCCCCTTTGTGGTGGTTTTGGTTAGGCGTCCAGGTAGACGCGCTGGGGCTGGTTGCGGCGACGGGCGAAGATGATGAGTGCCAGGCCCGCGATTACGAGCGGCAGGCTCAGCAGCTGACCCATGGTGATGATGCCTCCCAGCAGATAACCCAACTGGGCATCGGGCACGCGCACGAACTCAACGAGAAAGCGGACGATGCCGTACCCCATCACGAACACGCCCATAAACGTACCCTGGGGCAGTAGTGGCTTTTTGCGGCTGAGCACCTGCAAAAAACAGAAGAGCACGATGCCCTCTAGGAATGCCTCATAGAGCTGGGAAGGATGGCGCGGCATATCGCCCGCGGTGCCGCCAAAGACCACACCCCAGGGCAGATCGGTCGGCTTACCCCACAGCTCACCGTTCACAAAGTTGGCGCAACGTCCCAGGCACAGCGCCAGCGGAGCACCGATAACGGCAAGGTCGGCGATGGTCCAGGCGTCGAGTTTATACATACGGCACACGATGATGCCGCCCAAGATACCGCCGACCAGGCCACCGTGGAAGCTCATACCGCCCTCGTTGGTGGCAAAGATCTCGAGCGGGTGGGCCCAATAGTAGCCATCACCGTAAAAGATGACGTAGAACAGGCGCGCGCCGATAATAAGGCCAAAGACCGCGCCGACCACGACGCTCGTCAGGTCATCAATCGTGATGTTGAAGCCCCAGCGGCGCTGCGTGCGATACATGACGACTGCCGTAAGCAGGGCGCCGACCACATAGGCCAGACCGTACCAGTAGATCGTGATGGGGCCCGCCGAGATCGCGACGGGGTCAAGCATATGGTAGAGGTCGTTGAGCATATCGATCTCCCTGCTCCCTACATACAAATGCGGCCGCGGGCCTTGTGCTCGCAGCCGCATATCTGGGCGTAACGTCTATGCGGAGCATGTCGTCCGCAGCTTTCGCATCTTAGAACGGCGCGTACTCGTCGTACAGGTCGTCGGTCTCGCCGGAAGCATTGACCTGCTCGACGCGGGTAACGCCGGGCACGTGCTCCTTCAGGATGCGCTCGATGCCCATAGACAGAGTCAGTGCACTCATAGGGCAGCCGGCGCAGGCGCCCTGCAGTTCCAGCTTGACGACGCCCTCGTCGTCGACGCCCACATACTCCATATCGCCGCCGTCAGCCTGCAGGTTGGGGCGAATCTCTTCAAGAACCTTCTTAAGCAGCTCTTCGTTAACAGCCACAGGGGCTCCTTTCTCACAATAACGCGGGCACGCCCGCGGACAGAAGCTATGTTACTACAGCCATGTACCCGCTCACGAGCCGTCCATGCGCGCAGACGCGACTTTCACGAGTAGTCAATTTGGAACGGAGCTCTTTGAGCTGCGTTCGTCGTCAGATAGCAACAACGCATATTACTGCTGAGCCTGTCCCCCGGTACCGATCTGGACATCGACGATGACCTGGCGGTAGCTGATGCCGCAGGAGTCGAGAATGCGGCGGCTGATACGGCCGTCATCGGTATCGGCATACTTATTGTCCAGGTAGACGACCTCGCCCACGCCCACCTGCGCCAGAATCTTGGCGCAGTCGTGGCACGGGAACAGCGTGACGTAGACCGTGGAGCCCTCGAGGTCTTTGAGCGAGCCGCGGTAGTTGAGCACGGCGTTTGCCTCGGCATGGACTACGTAGTTATGCTTGTCCTGCAGCGGGTCATCGCTCGTGCCCCACGGGAAAAAGTCGTCGTTGAGCGCCGAGGGCGTACCGTTGTAGCCCACCGAAAGGATACGGTGGTTGGTGTTGGCGATGCACGCGCCCACCTGCGTGTTGGGGTCCTTACTGCGGCGCTGCGCGGCAATGGCCACGCTCATAAAGAACTCGTCCCAGCTAATGACGTCGCGGCGCTTGCCCGACGCGGTTTGATGAAGATCGTCCGACATGCCAGACACCTCCGTAATCGCAACATTTTGACCCATTGTAGCAGGTGAAAAGTAGGGGCGCTTATCCCACCGACTTCCTTGTCCTACGCGCGGCGGGGCTTTTGGTTGATGTGGTAGAGCTCGGCGAGACCCCGCAGCGTCAACGCGTCATCGACCGTCAGGCTATGGCCGACCAGCGCCGCAAGTGCCTCGGCATCGTCGCCGGTAATGACGATGGGCACATCGCCCTCCCCCGCGGCTTTGGTCGCACGCATCTCGGCAAGCACCATGTCGAGCATGCCGTCGATGCGGGCCACCTCGCCCAGAACCACGCCCGAGCGCATGGCCTCACGCGTGTTGCGGCCGATGACATGCGTCGGCGCCGAGGGCTCAACCTGAGGCAGGCGCGCCGCAGCGGCCGAGAGCGAACGGGCGCCGAGCGCCAGCCCCGGTGCGATAACGCCGCCGACAAAGGTACCGTGTGCGTCGATGACCTCGATATTGGTCGTGGTGCCCAGGTCGATCACAATGCACGGCGAGCCGTAGACGGCGCGGGCAGCCACGGCGTCGGCGATGCGGTCGGGACCGATCTCGGCCGGGTCATCGTAGTGCACGGGTATGCCGGTCTTGAGGCCCGGCCCCACGGTGAGCACGCGCCCCGTGCAGGTACGGGAAAGCGCTGCCTTCCACGGGCGCTCGAGCGCCGGGACCACACAGCTCAGCACGGCCGCGGCGGGTACGAGTACCCCAGGCACACCTGCATCGGCGGCAAGCGCGCCCATGACCTGCACGAGACGCATGCGTGCCTCGTCTGCCGTGATGCTCGACGGCGTGGTGATCTCGCACGTCGCAAGCGGGCATTCCTGTGCCGCGGCCGAATCCTCTGCAAACAGGCCAAAGCGAATGAACGTGTTGCCCACGTCGACCGTCAATATATATGCGCACCCATTAAGCATCGTCGGCGCTCCTTTCGTCTGCCCAGCAGTATATCGCCTGCCCGAACCAGCCATCCCAGGTAGTCATTTTGGGACGGGGCTATTTTAGCTACCCCAATATGTCGGTTGATATTTGCCCCAATCCCAGATAATTCGTCGACTGTCAAAGGGTGGGACTGCGGACGATTTCTTGGACCGTTACGCGGCCCTTCCCAGCGCGGCGCGGA
>URCU01000058.1:0-11862 GCA_900546425.1 uncultured Collinsella sp.
CGCGTCTCGTGGGCTCGGAGATGTGTATAAGAGACAGGCCCTGCCACATAAGCGTTTGCGGTCGGTTATTTGTCCTCGAGATAACGAGAGAGGAACTCGCGAGTGCGCTGGTGTTTGGGGTTGCCGAAGAGCTCGGCCGGCGCGGCGTCCTCGAGCACCACGCCCTTGTCCATAAAGACCACGCGGTCGGACACGGTGCGGGCAAAGGCCATCTCGTGCGTGACGACGACCATGGTCATGCCGTCGGCAGCGAGCTTGCGCATGACCTCGAGCACCTCTCCCACGATCTCGGGGTCGAGTGCCGAAGTCGGCTCGTCGAACAGCATGATCTGCGGATTCATGCACAGGGCGCGCGCGATGGCCACGCGCTGCTTTTGGCCACCGGACAGGCGACCCACAGCGGCGTGCGCGAACTTTTCGAGCCCCACGCTCGTCAGATGCTTCATCGCGACCTTCTCGGCCTCGGCCTTGCTCATCTTTTTGAGCGTGACGGGCGCGAGCGTGCAGTTGTCGAGCACGTCCATGTTGTTGAACAGGTTAAAGCCCTGGAACACCATGCCGATGTCCTCGCGGAGTTTATTGATATTGCAGCGCTCGGCCGTAAGGTCCTGGCCGTGGAACCAGATGTGGCCCGCGTCCGGGGTCTCGAGCAGGTTGAGGCAGCGCAGGAAGGTCGACTTGCCCGAGCCCGAGGCGCCGATAATGGTGACGACCTCGCCGGGGTTAACGGACAGGTCGATGCCCTTGAGCACCTCGAGCGACCCAAAGCTCTTGCGCAGGCCCTCGACGCGGATAAGCGGCTCATTGGTCTGTGCGGCGGCCGCGGTGCCGGTAGTGGCGGTATCTGCCATGATGATTCTCCTCGTCTTGAGCCTAGTTGGAGCTGGGCAACGTGGCCGGAGCCTCGGCACCAAGTTTTTTGCCAAAGGCTTCGAGCAGGCGGCTCGCCACGAGCGTCAGGATCAGGTAGACCACGAGCGCCACGCAGTAGACCTCCATCTGGCGGTAGTACACGCCGGCGACGGTGGTGGTGGCGTACATGAGGTCGAACACGCCGATGACCGAGAGCACCGACGAGTCCTTGATGTTGATGATGAGCTCGTTGGTGAGCGCCGGAATCGCGTTTTTAATGCCCTGGGGGAACACGACCTTGCGCATGGCCTGCCACTGCGACAGGCCCAGCGAGCGCGCCGCCTCGGCTTGGCCGGCGTCGATGGACTCGATGCCGCCACGCAGGACCTCCATCATGTAGGCGGTGGAGTTGAGCGAGATGGTAACGAGGCCGGCGGTGAAGGTGCTCCAAATCTGGTTGGCCTGGGCGGTCTCGAAGCCCATGCCGCGCAAAACGGTGAAGCCCGCGTAATAGATGAGCAGGCCCTGGACCATCATGGGCGTGCCGCGCACGATGGTGGAGTAGACAGTCGCAAAGCCGCGGCCGATGCTCTTAAAGAAGCGCACCAGGTCGTTGTCCACGCGGTCGAACGTCTGAATACGCAGGAACACAAAGAGCAGCGCCAGGAAAAAGGCGATGACGGTACCGAAGGTCGCAAGTGCGATGGTGATCTCGATGCCGCGGATAAAGAAGTCGCCGCTCTTGTAGGTCATGTAGACCAGGCTCGACAAAAAGTCGCTGGGGTTGGAGTCCGAGACAATGCTCACTTGCACCAGGTCGATAAATGACATGACGCAACGGTCCACGAAAAAGATCGCCGCGATGGCGACCACGACGTAGCTGCCTAAGCGTGCGCCACGACGGAAACGCTCGGATGCGAACGGCGACTTCTCGCGATAGTCGTTCCAGTGCATAAGCTTGGTGACGAGCGCAGCCGCCGACACGACGAGCCAGGCCCAAAGGATTGCCCAGAGACAGTCTTGGAACACGCCCGTAGGCGCCAAGAAGCTCAGCGGCGTAGGATTGCGTTGGCTAAACGCCAGGCCGAGCGCCGCGATGACGCTCGTGCCCAGGTACACATAACGGTGGTCGGCCTTGATAAAGGAGGCCAGACGATTGGTGGTTTTCATGCTGCCTCCCTATGACGGCTGACGATCGAGGCACGCGTCCCACATTTGGTCGCGTTCCTCTTGGCTAATGCCCTTGAGTGTCTTGTCGATGAGCTTAAGCAGCTTGTCCGAGCCCTTGCGGCAGCCGACGTTTGCCGTGACCTCCTGCTTAAAGCCCTCGCCTTCGGCAAATTGAATCGGCACGATACCCGGGTTTTGGGCCATATAGCCCTTCTCGTTCTCGGTGTTGTAGGTCACGGCGTCGCATGTGCCCTGCAGCAGGTTCGAAAACACCGTGGGAACCGAATCGACCGGGTTCTTGTGCACAACGCCCGGGATCTCGTCGATGACGGTGTCGAGCATGGTGTCCTTTTGGCCGAGCACCGTGGCACCGCTAAAGTCGCTGAGCTTGGTGGCGTTTTGGTAGGGGGAACCCTCTTTTACGAACAGGCCAAAGTAGCCAATGAAGTACGGGTCGGAGAAGCCGACCGACTCCTCGCGCTCGGGCGTGGCGCTCATACCGGCGATGATGAGGTCGATCTGGCCGTTGTTGAGCGAATCGATAAGGCCCGAGAAGCTCTGCTTGACGGCAACGGGCTCGCCACCGAGGGCCTTGCAGACGATCTTGGCGATCTGCACGTCGTAGCCGTCGGCATAGGCGCCCTGCACGTTGTCGATGGGGATGGTGTACTCACTGGCTTCGGAAACCTGCCAGTTGTACGGGGCGTAGGCCGCCTCCATGCCAATGCGGATCTTGTCCTTGCCGATCACGGAATCGGACAGGTCGTCGCGACCGCCACCCGTCGTGGGCTGAACCACCTTGAGCGTGGACGGGCGCTGACAGCCGGCGAGCGCGCCGGCGACGACGGAAGCGCTCGCAGCGAGAGCGCTACCCAAAAAGATGCGACGGCTGCATACCGGCTGGGTCTGCATGCCGCGCTGTTGGGGAGAATGCATAATCTGCCTTCCCTGTTGAATCGTATGCTGACGACTTAACAGGATACGCCAGCGACCAGCAGCGCAGCACAAGCTCGAAAAATTAATAGACACACGGTAGTCATTGGGAACGTCGATGTTTTGACAATGCCAGCGAGCGCCACCCAGAGCGAACAAGTTGGCATGAAAAAGGCACGGCATAGACCTTCTGGTCATGCCGTGCCTTTTGAATGACAAATTGTCGCTCTGGGTGGCGCGCAGCGTCGACTGGTCCGCCGTTCGTTAGAACGGCGGAACCTAAGGGCGCAGCGTCGACCGGTCCGCCGTTCGTCAGAACGGCGGAACCTCTAGAGCAAAGTGACGCTAAAGCTGCGGACGTCCGTCTCGCCCGGCGCCAGCGTAATGGTGTTGACCTTGTGCTCAAAGACGTCGTCCTCGGTGTCCATGGTGGTGTGACCGGTCCAGGGCTCGAGCGCCACAAACGGGGCGTCGTTGGCGGCAGACCACACGCCGATGTACTTAAAGCCCTCAAAGTCGATCTTGACGCCGTGGCCCGACTTGCGGCCACGCAGCGTGAGCGTGGAGCCCGGGGTATCGGTGAACATGATGGCATCGTTATCGAAGCTGCGGTGCGTGATGGGCAGCACGTCCGAGTTATCGGGAGCCTTGTAGCTGCCCTCGAACGTCATGAGGCCATCGGGCGTGATGATGGGGGCCTCATTGGTCCAAGCCTCGGTAAATGCCAGCTCGTAATCCTCGAACGTCTCGTCCTCGGCAGCGGGGGCGGGCACGTTAAATGCAGGGTGACCGCCCACCGAGAACGGCAGGTCCACGTCACCGGTGTTGGTGACGGCAAAGGTCTGCGTGAGCGTGGCGTCGCCGGTTAGGGCATAGGTCATGTTGAGCTTAAAGTGGAAGGGGAAAGCCTTGAGCGACTCAGGCGTGTCGGTGATCTCGTAGGTGACGGACGAGCCGTCCTCGGAGACCTCGACCAGCTTGTGCTCGACGATGCGCGCGAGGCCGTGGCGCGGCATCTCGCAGGCGCCAGCCGCAGACGTCGCCGTGTTGTTGCGCAGTGAGCCCACGATGGGGAACAGGATGGGCGCGTGCTTGCCCCAAAAGGCGGGGTCACCCTGCCACAGATACTCGTTGCCGTTGAGAGCAAGGCTCGTGAGCTGGGCACCCATGGAATCGATGGCCGCGGTAAGGCCGCCGCGCTTGATGGTAGTGACGGTGGACATGCTACTTCCTCCAAAAGTAAACAATAGTGTCGAGGGCTATTGTCCCACTCTTGGCGGCAAGGAGAAGCGGCAGGCGCAGTTATTGAGCGATTGCGTAAAGGTCGAATCCGCCCTGCGGCGTGCTGTCGACCGTATCGGGCGCCTGCGAGTTAAAGCTCACGGGAACCATGCGCTTTGAGGCACGGAAGCGCGTGCCATCGGTGGCGACGGGCGGCTCGTCGACCGTGAGCTCGTAGTCGCCGGGCTTGAGCTCGATGCCGTCGCCAGCGGAGTTGACATATTGATACTCGTCAATCGCCTGCCCCCTGAGTGTGCGGCCCACGATGTGGATGAGCATCTGGCTGTCGCCGCGGGCGGTGTCCCATGTCGCACCGTCCTTGACCTCGACCGACACATGCACCGAGCGCGTGCGGCTGAGCGATTGCTCGACAGACATCTCGACCTTGGCGGCATCTTTGCGCTGTTGCTCCACATGGCTCCAGACGTTTCCGATCGCCGAGCAAGCGATGACACCGGCCATAAAGGCGATGAGGATGGGGCCGAGCGGAGAGCGACGGGCCGCGCCTTCCTCACGAGCTAGGTTGGGGCGATGCGTGGGGGCGGGCGCCCGGGCACCCTGCGCGGGCACGTCGAGTATGCTGAAGGATGCCGTGCTGCCGGGATCGATGTTATGGCGCGGCTGCGGGGTCTTTGCCGGCGAGATGGACATGTCGGCTGGCTCACCGAGTGTGGCCGTGGCATCGGCCTTAGCCTCGTCGGCCTCGGCCTGGGCCCAGGCCTGTTCAAAGGTTAGGGGTTCGGCGGAGTCGGAAGCGGCGTCCGTCTCGACGGTATCGTTGCCGGTCTCGTCCTCGTCGCTCGACGCGTCACGCGGCGCGGGCTCGTCCCACTCCTCGTCCGGAGCCTCGCCCTCGCTATACCACCATTCAAAGATATCGATATCCATACGGGGCGCCCCTTAGGCCTCGCAAATAAACACTTGCTAGCCTTATACCCTCAGACGGCACTGGAGCTCGCCGGCACAGACAGGAAAACCGTCACAACATTCGACGCTTTTCCTCGATTTCGAGATTTTCGCCGAATGTTGTGACGGTTTGGGCGACTGGCTGGCAGTGCAATGCGACAAAGGGACTGTCTCTTTGTCACATTCTGTTAGAGTTGCAGGGATTGAATCCCGCTTATTCATGCGACATTGGAGTGACAACCTTGACCGCCGCAACCACGCCTAAAAGTAAGTCAACCGCCGCCGCGCTCTCCCCCGCGCGCACTAAGCTCTGCCTGGCGCTGCTCGTGTTGTTAGGCTTTTCGCTCGGCTGCTCCGAATTCGTGGTCATCGGCATCGAAAGTGACTTGGCGACGGAGCTCGGCATATCGCTTGCCACCGCGGGCCAGCTCATCAGCGTGTTTGCGCTTGTATACGCCATCGCCACGCCGGTGCTTGCGCTCAGCACGGGGCGTTTTCGCCGCTACCAGCTGCTCGTGTGCTACGGCATCGTCTTTGTGCTGGGCAATCTTGTCATGGCTCTGGCGCCCAACTTCCAGGTGCTGTTCATCTCGCGCATCATCCTGGGCTCCGTCTCTGGCGCACTGCTCGCCGTGGGTGTGACGTACATCCCCGAGCTGCTGTCCCCGCAGCAAACTTCGCTTGCCATCTCGGTAGTATATGGTGCGTTTTCCGTGGCAATGGTCTTTGTCACTTCGATCGGCAAGTTTGTGGCCGACACGCTCGATTGGCACGTGGCCATGTACGGCACGCTGGCCTTTGCCGTTCTAATCTGCGGAGCGCTCGTGGCGTTTATGCCGCGCGCCGGACAGACCGACGAGCCCGCCACTTTTCGCGAGCAGGCGGGTCTGCTACGCGAACCGAGCATCATCACCGGCATGCTCATCTTTTTGTTTGGCGTGGGGTCGGTCTATGTGTTCTACGGCTACGTGACGCCTTATCTTGAGCAGGTGCTGGGTATGGGCACGGTCGAAGCCAGCACCACGCTCATGGCCTATGGCGTGTTCTGCCTGATCTCGAACATCCTGGGCGGATGGATCGATGCGCGCTTTGGCATGAAGGCGCTGCTTGTGACGTTTGTGCTGCAGGCTGCGGCATTACTCGGGCTGTTTGCTGTGGGCGGCACCATGCCGCTCGCGCTGGTCTTTGTCTTTAGCTTGGCGCTGCTCATGTACCTGTTCTCGGTGTCGTGCATCACGCACTTTATGGACGTGGCACGCAGCCGCCATCCCAAGTCGATGGTACTCGCAAGTTCGGTTGAGCCCATGGCGTTTAACGTCGGCATCTCGTTTGGCACCGCAGTGGGCGGCGCCGTGGTAAGCAGCGTTGGCATTGCGCACGTGGGCGCCGTGGGCGCCGCGTTCTCGCTTGTGGCCTGGGCCCTCACACTGGTGACGATTAAGTTGGCTCGCTGGGAGCGTCGCCGCGGGTAGCGCAATTGCAGCCAAAAGCCGCAGCACCGCCCGCCATCTTTTACCGCCTGGCGTTCGCTCCCGCAGCCATGCAACACGTCGCCTGCCGCCCAAGTCAGTATCTTTCCCGGCGCTATTTAACCACGCAAAACGCATCCTGTTAAGATTATCGCTATCGTTTTTCGCAATCTGAAAATCGATAGAATCGCAGGTAGAGCTTTCGTAGTCTGAAATGGTCAATCCACACGAAAGGGGTTTACCACATGGACAAGAAAGCAGTTGTAATCGCCGGGGCCGGCAGCACCCACACCCCTGGCATCATCCAGAGCCTATTGCAGAAGAAAAACGAATTACCGCTGCGCAAACTCGCCCTGTACGACATCGACGAAAAGCGCATGCATCTCGTCTACGACATCATGAAGCAGTTCATCGAGCAGGAAGCTCCTGACATCGAAGTTGTCGTGACGACCGATCCCGAAAAGGCATTCACCGATGTCGACTTCGTCTTCGCGCAAATCCGCCAGGGCGGCCTTCAGATGCGTCGCCAAGACGAGCGCATCCCTCTCAAGTACGGTTGCGTGGGACAGGAAACCTGCGGCGCCGGCGGTTCGATCTCCTATGGCATCAGGTCCATCCCCGGCGTCTTCGACCTCGTACGCTACGCCAAGAAATACAGTCCAGACGCCTGGATCCTCAACTATTCCAACCCCGCCGCAGTTGTCGCCGAGGCCACGCGTCGCGAGTTTGGCAACGACCATATCCTTAACATCTGCGATATGCCCACGGCTATCTTGCTCTCGTACTCTAAGATGCTCGGACTTCCCAGCTGGCGCGATATCGACCCCATGTATTTTGGACTCAATCACTTTGGCTGGTTTACCAAAATCTACGACAAGCAGGGGCGCGATCGTCTGCCGGAGCTTCGTCAGATGATTCTCGAGCACGGCATGGCCGTGAGCGACAAGCATCACAAGGACAAGGACTGGATGCACACCTGGGGTCAATACGTCAAGATTGTGAAGGACTATCCCGAGTATCTGCCCAACAGCTATCTGCAGTACTACCTGTACTCCAAAGACATGGCAGATGACATGGACCCCAACTGGACGCGCGCCGACAACGTCATCAACGGACGCGAGAAGGAGATGTTTGCCGAGCACGACAAGTACCTGGCAGATCCCGCCAATTACAAGAGCCCCGTACAGAGCTTCACGGTCTTTGGCGACTTTATCGTCGACGCAGCCGTCTCTATCGCCTACAACAAGTGCGAACGTTATCTCGTAATCGTCGAGAATAACGGCGCCATCCCCAATCTGCCCGACGACGCTATGGTCGAGGTTCCCGCCTACCTGCGCTCTTGGGGCCCCGAGCCCATCAGCCAGCCTGCTATCCCCACCTTTTACAAGGGGCTTATCGAAGAGCAGAATGCCAGTGAGAAGCTCGCCGTCGACGCATATTACGAGCATTCCTACCAGAAGGCGCTCGAAGCCATCGCAATCAACAAGACCGTCCCTTCGACTACCGTCGCGCGCCAAATCCTCGACGACCTGATCGAAGCGAACGGCGATTATTGGCCGACCCTGTCCTAACTCCCCGCGCATCGAAGGAACATCATGAAAGAAAGCAAGCTCTACAGCGAGTTCCAGAGACTCGGCAAGGTGCTCATGGCGCCGGTCCTCCTCCTTCCCGTTTCCGGCATTTTGGTCGGTCTGGGCTCCGCCCTTTCCAATGCTAACCTCATCTCGCTCTGCCCGTTTTTGGGCACCGAGCCGATGGTGATCTTTAGCACGCTCATCAAAGCAGCCGGCAACGTTATCAATGGTAACATCTCGGTTCTCTTTGCGATCTGCATCGCCTACGGTTACGCCAAGGCCGAGAAGGCGACCGCCGCACTCTCAGGCTTCATCGGCTACATGACCATGAACACGATCATGGGTCAGCTGCTTATCCTGCTGGGCATCATCGATCCCGCCAACCTGCAGACCGGTCAGAACGCCATCCTGGGCGTAACCACACTCGACACCGGCGTATTCGGCGGCATCATCATCGGCTTGGTAGTCGCGTGGATCCACAACCGATTCTATAAGGTGCAGCTTCCGCCGGTGCTCGGCATCTTCAACGGCACACGCTGCGTCCCCGCCCTCACCGTCGTTTTCGCGAGCCTGGTGGGCGTTGCGCTCGCCTTCGTGTTTCCGTTTGTGCAAACCGGCCTAAAGGCCGCCTCAACACTCATCGATTCCACCGGGGTGTTTGGCGCGTTCATCTATGGCTTCTCCGAGCGCATGCTTCTGCCCTTCGGCCTGCATCATTTCATCTACCTGCCGTTTTTCTTCACTTCTCTGGGCGGTAGCATCCAGGTTGACGGCCAGACCGTCGAGGGTGCTGTCAACATCTACAACGCCATGCTCAACACGCCCGGCATGATGTACGACATCGACATCTCAAAATACGTCATGAACGGCAAGGTGCTGTTCGCCATGTGCGGCCTGCCCGCGGCGGCGCTCGCCATCTACCACTGTGCCCGTCCCGAGAATAAAAAGAAGGTCGGCTCCCTCATGATCGCCGCCGTCATTCCGGCCGCCATCATGGGCATAACCGAACCGCTCGAGTACTCCTTCCTCTTTGTAGCGCCCGTACTCTATGTGGTCCACGCCCTGCTGTGCGGCATCGCGTATGTACTCACCTACCTGGTACAGTTCAATGTGCCCGGGCCTTCCGCCTTCGGCGGACCGCTCCTCTCGTGGATCTTCAACGGCATCATGAACGCCGACAAAGGCTCCAACTGGTTCTGGCTTATTCCGCTCGGCATCGCTTACTTCGGGATCTATTACGTGCTGTTCCGCACCTTTATCAAGAAATTTGACCTCAAAACCCCGGGCCGCGAGGATGATGACACGCAGGCAGCGGATGACACGTCGGCCATCGACTCCAAGGCACCTGTCCAGGTAAGCGACCTCATCCCGCAGATCGTGGATGCCGTGGGCGGCGCCGATAACATCTCGGGCGTCAACGCCTGCTTCACCCGCCTGAGGCTCAGCCTCAAAGACACCGCCCGAGTCAAGGACGATAGCGTCTTCACCAAAAACCTCGGCGCCAGTGCCATCGTGCACGTTGGCGGCGGCGTTCAGATCGTTTACGGCAATAAGGCTTCTGTCTACAAAGTCGAAATGAGAGAATACTTGGGCATGGAATAAATCCGTCCCATAGCTTCACCACAATGCTCCGGAGATGGCATATCCGCTCCGGGGCATTATTGTTTGGAGTGATTTGAATGTCGATGTACGAGGTCTATTCGAACCTCAGGTCTTGTATCGAAGACGTCGAGAAGGGCGGCAGCCTTGACGCCCACATCGCACTCTACGCCCTTTCCCATCACGACGAGGTCCCAGAGCTCTCAATAGAAGAACTTGCCCGCGCATGCAATACATCGCCCGCGACCATCTCGCGCTTCTGCAGGCGCGTAAACGGCTCGAGCTTTCGATCGTTCAAAGAGCAAGTTGACGACTTCAACGCTTGGCTCCAGCGTGAGACAACCGAGACAAGGGCTCATAAGCAAATCGATATACCCTGGTATTTCGATATCGTAGAGACCTCTTTGCTTGAAACAAAACGCCTGCTCACTGAGGATCGACTCGAGCGGGCCGTTGACTGGCTTCTCGATGCGCAAAATGTCTACGTATACGGAAGCTCATTCTCCAATCTCGTCGCCCGCTCACTCTGCGAAAAGCTGAGCCGCGTAAACCGACTGTGCTTCTCATTTGGCTCCGTCAAGGGACAGGAGACGTCGCTCTGTCTGCTCCAACCCGACGATCTAACCGTCTTTGTATCGTTCTCAGGGAAGACGAGCCATATCTTCAATCTTTACGTTGAGGCCAAGCGGCGAGGTTGCCGCGTTATTTGGATATCGAGCAACATGGCATTCGATAACAACGGGGCACGTGAGCTCTTGCTACCCGTAAGCGCGGAGTCACTCAGCGAGTACTCGACCGCCCTGGTAGAGGGCATGAGCCTACAAAGCGCGGTTAACGCTCTGTATATCAGCTGTGCAAATCGACTTCGGGCGCAGCGCTAGCCGCAAACACGCTAGGACCGAAAAGAACGCACCTCACCATCGCAAGGCTTCCGAATACACGATAGGCAGTGCCAAAAGAGAGCAGCAAGCGCATCATGTACTTGCCCATTCGCCCCAAAACAGCACAGGTCGGCGCCCGATTGAAGAATCGGACGCCGACCTGTATTAATCTTGATCGTGTGTTTGGGGCGTTTATTCCATACCCAGCAGCTCGCGCATTTGGGTTGCGTAGTTAGATGCCATGTTACCGTAGACAATCTGCACGCCGCCGTTAACATGCACGATGCCACGCGCTTCGAGCTTTTCGGTAAACTCGGCGTCATCAACCACCTTGTCGCAATCATTGAGCTGGATGCGCAGACGGGTGAAACAGGCCTCGACAGACTTAATATTGTTGTCGCCGCCCACTGCCTCAACGATGGCGGGAATGAGGTCGCTGATCACGGTCTTGGGAGCCTTTTCGGCCTCATCGTCGGACTCTTCCTCGCGGCCGGGGGTCTTAAGGCCCTTCTTAAGAATGATGAACTTGAAGACGAAGTAGTACACCACGAAGTAGATGGGGCCGAGGAACAGGATAACCTGCCAGTTGGAACCCTTTGCGGCGCCCATGATGCCATTAAAGATAAGCGACAGGAGCGGGCCGCCGAAGGACGCGGAACCGGCCACGTTGAACTGCAGGATATAGGTCAGCGCATAGGCAAGACCAGCCATGAGAGCGTGGAACACGTAGAGGATGGGCGCGATAAACAGGAAGGAGTACTCGAGCGGCTCGGTAATGCCGGAGAGGATGCAAGGCACCACGATGGCGATCATGAGCGCTGCGGTCTTCTTCTTGTTCTTGGGAAGCGCCGTCTTGTAGAAGGCGAGTGCAGCGCCGGGCAAGCCGAACATGGCGAAGATAACCTTACCGTTCATGACAAAACGGCTGACCTCGATGTTAAACGGCGTGCTGGGAGAGCCCAGGATCGCGTTGTAGATATTGATAGCACCCTGAACAGTCTGGCCGTCGATGGTCTCGACGCCACCGAGCGACGTGAAGAAGAACGGCAAATAGACAAAGTGATGCAGGCCAAAAGGCAGGAGCATGCGCTCGCCGGCGCCGTAGACAAATGCACCAAAGGCACCCGTGGTCTTGATGAACTCGGACAGTGCGCCGAGAGCGTTCTGAATAAACGGGAAAACAAAGGACATGACCAA
>URCU01000059.1:0-11704 GCA_900546425.1 uncultured Collinsella sp.
CGAGATTACTACGCGTCTCGTGGGCTCGGAGATGTGTATAAGAGACAGCATCGAGTATGGTCAAACCGACGCGATCTTCACCAGCCCGGTGGATTCGCGGACGGAAGACTATATCACCGGCCGCTTTGGCTGATCGGTGCGACTAGTCCCAATCCGATCGGACCTGGTCCGGTGCGTATTCACTGTGCGGGCGGCATGACCGCACCCAACTGATTGGAGTGAACCATGCGTAAACTGTTTTCCCGTCAGCTCATCGAGGCCCGTCACGAGATGCTGAGCATCTACGAGGCCGTCGATCTGGCGCTTCACGACGCCGTGAAGGCCTATGTGACCGATGATCGCAAGCTCGCCACCAAGACCAAGAAGCGCACGCTTTCGATTGACGCTCGCTGCGCCAACTTGGAGGCCGTGTGCTACAACCTGATCGCTACGCAGTCGCCGGTCGCCTCCGACTTCCGCTTGCTGCAGACGATCATCTACGTCGACTTTAACCTGCAGCGCATGACCGATAAGGTTCGCCAGATCTGCCGCGCCACGCGCCACATGGTCAAGGCCGACATCTCGCTGCCCCAGGAACTCGTCGGTACGGTTGAGGCCGAGGCCGAGGCTGTTTACCAGGTGCTGGGTTCGTCGCTTTCTGCGCTCGTCACCAACGACATGTCCATCATCTGCAATCTGGCCGTCGAGGACGAGCCGGTGCACGCGGCCTATGAGAAGTTCTTCCGTACTTTCAACCGCATGGACACGGGCGATTTTATTGACGACGACAGCAACTATGACGACCTGCGCCGCGCCATCATGGTCTCGCGCTACCTCGATCGCATCGCCTCGATTTCGATCGATGCCGCCTGCCGCCTGACCTTCCTTTTGACCGGACAGCGTATGACTGCCGGCGATATCGCCCGTACGGATGAGGATGAGCTCGAGAGCATGCGCGTGCCTTCGGGCGAGGGCGTCATCATGAGGCCTGCCGTCGATGCACACTGTGTTGCCAAAGTGCCCGCTAACGAGGTGAGCGAGGGTCTTCGCTACCTGCTCGAGCACCTCGAGGACGAGGGTGACACCGAGGATGATGAGGAGTAGGGCAGCTCCGTTCGTCGAAAGATTGTAAATACCTAAGTGAGCGCGGCCTTGCACATGCGAGGCCGCGCTCTTGCGTTAGCATGAGACTACTTGTATGGCTGTTAGCGGAGGCGATTGGCAATGGATAACTATTTGGACTTGATGCGCGCTCGCCGCGAGCAGATTCTGGAGCGTTTTTATGCGGCGCTCGATCGCGCGGGCCGTCCCCACGATGCCGCGCGCCTGATTGCCGTCTCCAAGACTGTTGGCGTCGATGAGACCGTTGCCGCTATCCAGGCGGGGTATCGCCATTTTGCCGAGAACCGCCCGCAGGAGCTCGTTCGCAAGCTTGCGGGCCTCGCGGAGCATCCGGAGCTACCCGAGGTGCGCTTCGATATGATCGGCAACCTGCAGACCAACAAGATCAATGCCGTTCTGGGCTCGGCCGAGCTGATTCATTCGGTAAGCTCGCTGCATTTGGCTCAGGCTATCTCGAGCCGTGCGGTCCGCAAGATTGAGGCGCGCGAGCTCTCCGGCCCCCAGCGCGTGCTGATTGAGGTCAATGTGAGCGGCGAGGAGTCCAAGGGCGGCTTTTCGCCCGACGAGGTTCGAGACGCCGCGGGTGAGCTTGCGGAGCTTGAGGGAATTTGTGTGCAGGGCCTTATGACTATGGCGCCACGGGGGAATAAGGATGTGGCGCGCCGCACCTTTGCCGGACTTCGCGAGCTAAGGGATGAGCTTGAGGCGACGCACTCCGACCTGAGCCTGCCCGAACTTTCCTGCGGCATGAGCGAGGACTTTGAGCCTGCCCTTGAGGAAGGCTCTACGCTCGTTCGCCTGGGCAGGGTAGTATTTAGCCCGGAGTTTGCAGTAAAATAAGGCTCTGAAGTGCGCACTGATTATCAGAGCGCCTGCACTAAACCGCGAGAGGACACAACCATGGGCTTCCTTGACGAGATTAAAAATAAGATGCACCTGGGCGGCCAGCAGGGTTACGACCAGGGTTATGGTCAGGACGACGACTACGGCTACGATGACGGCTATGACGACGGCTACCAGAACAACGGTTACAGCGGTGCCTCGGGCGAGGGCTTCTACACCCAGGATGAGCCGAGCAACGGCCTGTTGGGTCAGACGCGCCGCGGCGAGGCCGAGTCGGTGGCCGTGTACACGCGCTCCGGTCAGCTGGTCGGCGACGATTCTCGCCACGCTACGACCTACAACCCGCCGTCGCGCTCGCAGGAGACGGTTGCGGGCGGTTATCGTCCCGGTGCCTACGACACGCCGTCGAGCTACGCCGAGAGCACGCGTGCCCGCGCTGCTGCCCCCGCACCTGCTCCCTCACCGAGCGATGCCTCGGCGTATGCGAGCAACATCATCAACGCTACGCCGCAGCTGCCGGCCTATGTCCTGCGCCCCGAGAGCTATGACGACGTAGAGACCGTCGTGCGTCGCGTGCGCACCAAGCAGCCTGTCGCGCTGATTTTTGTGGGCGTTCGTACCGAGGTCGCCAAGCGCGTCCTGGACTTCTCTTACGGCTTTGCCTGCGGCCTGGGTGCCACAGTCAAAGAGGTGGGCGATCGCGTGTTTATGGTGCTGCCCGCCGGTTGCGAGGTCAAGGATTCGGACCTCAAGAAGCTCCGTGCCGACGGCTACCTTAAGTAAAGACAAGACGAGGAGATTCTCATCAACATCTACACCATTGTTCAGCTGGTCAATACGCTGTTCAACTTTTACTCCACGCTCATTGTGGTCTACTGTCTTATGACGTGGATCCCTATGAAGCAGGGTGGATTGCTGCAGGATATCGCCGCTGTTCTCGATAGCGTGTGCGGCCCGTGGCTCAATTTGTTCCGCCGGTTTATCCCGCCCATGGGCGGCGTCGATTTTTCACCGGTCGTTGCGATTATTGCGTTGCAGTTGGTGCAGAAGCTGGTTCTGCAACTTCTTATAGGTATACTCATATAAAACTGGCTTAGTAACTCACGTCGGGCGCAAGGCGCCAAGGCGAAGATAAAGGAGAACTTGTTATGGCTATTACCCCTGCTGACATTCAGGCTCAGACCTTCTCTGAGGCCAAGCGCGGCTACGATCCCGCCGAGGTCGACGTCTTCCTGGAGACCCTGTCCTCTGAGGTCGATGCCATGCTCGCCAAGATCGTCGATCTTAAGGGTCGTCTGACCGCCACCGAGCAGCAGCTCGCCGATACGCAGGCCCAGCTTGCTCAGGCTCAGGACGCTGCCGCACAGGCCGTTCCCGCCGCCCCTGTGGCCGCTCCTGCACCCGACTTCTCCGCTCAGGAGCGCCAGATTTCCGCTGCCCTGATTGCTGCCCAGCAGACCGCCGAGGGCATCGTCAACGATGCCAACGAGAACGCCGACCGCATCCGCAACGAGGCCGACGCCAAGGCCCGCGAGGTCATCCGCCAGGCCCTGACCGAGAAGCAGGCCGAGCTTGAGGAGATCGACCGTCTTAAGGCTTCCCGTGAGGAGTTCAAGGCCGAGTACCTCAAGCTCATCCAGCACTTCATGGACGATGCTCAGAACTCCTTCCCGTCCGATCTCATGGCTTCCACGCCGGTTGGTTCCGCCGCTTCTCCGGCTGTGACCGTTCCTGCTGCCGAGCCGCTGCCCGTCGCCGAGCCGGTTATCCCCGTTGCCGATCCCTTCGCACCGATCGACAACTTCGCCGCCGACGACCTGGACTAATATCCAGCTCTCATGTAGCGCCTAGAAAGGGCCCGCAGCTTGCGGGCCCTTTTTTGTGGCTGTGTGCAGTCTGCAAAATAAAACGCCGAGTCCTGCGTTTGAGGGCACAGGACTCGGCGAAGGGCGCATGGTCAAAGGTGGATTTTAAGGCATGTCCCAAAAATCTACTTGAGGAGGAAGTCGGGGAGGGGAATGGTGCGGGCCTCGCGATGCTCAGGATCGGCGATATGGTCGGCAGGATAGCCGCAGACGAGCATGTGATAGGGATAGGTGCCCTCGGGCAGGCTGAACTGCTCACAGGCCACCTCGGGCTTAAAATGGCACACCCAGCACGTACCCAGGCCCTGCTCCTCGGCCTCCATCATCATCTGGTCGCAAACGATCGAGGTGTCGATGGCACTGGAGTTCATCTGGTCATAAGGGCGCACCCAAGCATCGTCGGTAACGCTGCAAATAAGAAAGATAAGCGGAGCTCCAAAGATAGACCCATCACGAGCAAATCGAGGCTGACAAGCGGCTGCCTTCTCCAGAAGCTCAGGCGTATCCAACACCATTACACGGCTTGGATGGTTATTACAAGCAGAAGGAGCAATACGCCCAGCCTCAACAATGGCATCCACCACAGCCTGCTCCACAGGACGGTCCTCAAACAAACGACAAGAATACCGAGACCGAGCTAGATCCAAATACGACATACAAGCCCTCCAACAATTAAAAATCAAACAAATCCAAGGTAACCCAAAGAGTACCCAAAGCAGCAATCAGCCAAGCGCTCATCAAGGGCCAAAGTGTCCGAACGGGTACCAAAGGTCCCTTCAGCCAAACCCCCATTGCGCTAAAACTATCAGCCAAAGTTCCAATGGTGGTATGTAAGGCGAAGGGCCGGCCACGGTTTACTTTCGAACGACTCTGCAAAGCAGCCGGAGTGAGAAAGCAAACCGTGGCCGGCCCTTCGCCGCCGGGACACGTACCCCCAATTAACTGTTCTTCATGACAATCGAATCCACGACATCAGCCACATTCTCACAGCAGTCAGCGCAGTACTCCAGGAAGGCGTAGACGTCACGCCAAGCGATGACCTCGAGCGGATCCTTGCCGTTGACATGCAGGTTGCGCATAGCGTTGATGTAGAGCTCGTCGGCCTCGGACTCGATGGTGTT
This sequence comes from uncultured Collinsella sp., assembly GCA_900546425.1. Lineage (GTDB taxonomy): Bacteria > Actinomycetota > Coriobacteriia > Coriobacteriales > Coriobacteriaceae > Collinsella. Next base: position 4,931 of record URCU01000059.1, read on the forward strand.
GATCTGGATGACGAGCTCGCGCAGGGTCTTGGACTTACGGTAGTTGGGCAGCTCGACCATCAGGTCCTTCATGGCGCGGCAGGCGTCGGTTACCTTGTGGGCGATCACGATGGCATCGGGATGGATGCTCTGGATGTTGGTGAAGTAGACGCGCTGCACGACGCCCTCGATACGGTCGAGCACGGTGTCGAGCGAGCAGCTCATCAGGTCCAGGTCCTCTCGCTCAAGCGGGGTGATAAAGGCCGTGAGCAGGGCGTCTTCAAGCTCATGGTGCTTCTTGTCGGCCGCATGCTCAATCGCGTGCATCTTGTCGAGCATATCGTGAATCTTCGCGGGATCGAAGTTCTCAAAGATCTTGGTGAGCAGCTCGGCAGCCTGTACGGCAAGATCGGCGCAGGCGACGTAGTTGTCAAAGTAGAACGAATCGGGTTTCTTTGCCATGAGTGGGTCCTTTCGAGGCGAAGACGGGTGGGCGAAGTATTGCGGTCCGGGTGGACGCTCGGTTTGGCTAGATGAACATCATGAACAGCTTGGCCATGACAAAGCTGATGAGTCCGCAGGCGGGGAAGGTGAAGAACCAGGTGAACATCATGTCCTTGACCACGCCGAAGTTGATGGCCGAGAGGCGCTTGACGGCGCCGACGCCCATGATGGCGCAGGTCTTGATGTGGGTGGAGGACACAGGGATGCCAGTGAGCGTGGCAAGCAGCAGATTCGCGGCGCCTGCGAGGTCGGCGGAGAAGCCCTGATACTTCTCGAGCTTGACCATGCTCTGGCCGACGGACTTGATGATGCGCTCGCCGCCCACGCTGGTGCCGATGCCCATGGTGGCCGAGCACAGCAGCATGATCCAGATGGGGATGCCGGCATCGCCGACGCTCGTCTGGCCGTTGGCGAAGGCAACACCTAAAAAGAGCACGCCGATGAACTTCTGTCCATCCTGCGCGCCGTGCATAAAGCTCATGGCCGCGGCACTCGCGATCTGAGCGTATTTAAAGAAGACGTTGGCACGTCGCCTGTTGGCGGCGGCAAACAGAATCGAGACGAGCTTGCACAGGATCCAGCCCATGACAAAGCCCAGACCGATGGAGAGCGCCAGGCCGTAGATGACCTTCATCCACTCGTGGACGTTGACGCTGCTCGCGCCGCCGAGGGCGATAGCGGCACCGGTCAGGCCGGCGATAAGGCTGTGACTTTGCGAGGTGGGGATGCCAAAACGCGACGCCGTGGCACCGTAGACGACGATGGAGAACAGAGCCGCGCACAGACAGGCAAGCGCCATGGTGCTGTTTCCGCCAAAGTCGACGATATGTGAGATAGTGTTGGCGACGCTCGCGTTAAAGTGCGTCATGATGAGCACGCCTAAGAAGTTGAATGCGGCGCTCATGAGAATGGCGGCGCGGGCGGGCATGCAACGCGTAGTGACGCAGGTCGCGATGGCGTTGGGCGCGTCGGTCCATCCGTTGACGAAGATGGCGCCGAGCGCGAGAATCACGGTGACGGCAAGGACTGGGTTCGACACAATTTGGCCGAGGAAGGTTGAGAACGTTACGTCCATATATGGGCTTTCTCGAAGTTTGCAGACACGTTACAAAAACATGATAAATCGTATCACCTCCTGCGGGTTTCTTTACCGAGTTCTGATGGGAGAAGTGAATTTTTTGGCACTAAAATTGAATATTTGCCCTGTTGACCGCGGGTATTCTTTTTGCTAACACGCCATGAGGACACGCGTGCGCGCCCCAACACCCCAAAACCACAGTCTGTTCGCTTTACAACATGCAAACACGCGTTCGATAATAGGGGGCATGGAATATCGACAGACAGACGGCAAAACTCGGCGCGTGCACAAGCAGTATGTGGACGTCGTGGCTCGCATCCTCGCGGGCGGACAGGTCGTGCCGGTCACCGTCTGCTGGGTCGACGGCCGTTGTTTTACGATTGACGAAATTATCTCGACAACCGGGTTTGGCTTAACGGTCCACGGCATCCGTACGTCAACGTATAAGGTGCGTTTTGGCGGGCACGCGACCGAGTTGTATCTGGAGGACCAGACGCGCGAGCGGGCGGACGGCTCGCAGGCGCACGTGATGCGTTGGTGGGTCTGGGCCTTTGATCGTACGCTTGAGGGCGAGCGCCGTAGGTAAGGACGTGCGGCATTCGGGTACAATGGCAGGAATCTTGTCACCTACGGCGCTGTCGTGCGCTTTTTGAAAGGACGAAGTATGAACGATATCCAGGGCTATCAGAACGGCCCCATCGAGACCGGCGCAAGCCGCGCCAAGGAGATGTCGCCGCGCGCGTACAATCTCGCCATGTCTGCCCTCATCTTCTTGGGCTTTTGCGCCATGGGCGCCGGCGCCTACTTTACGAGCACCATGTCGTTTGCCCGCATGATGATGAGCGGCGCCGCCTTGCCGCTGGTCTTTGGCTCGTTTATTTTGACCATCGTCGGCATGGTCATGATGTCGGCTGCTGCCAGCAAACAGTCCGTGGGCCTGTCCCTTGTGGGTTACGTGATCTTTGCGAGCACCTTTGGCCTGACCGCGTCGTTTGGCCTTGCCAACTACGACCTGCCCACCATCAACACTGCCTTTATCGCCACGGCCGCCATCACCTTTGTCTTTGGCGCGCTGGGCGTGACCTTCCCCAAGTTCTTCCAGCGTGTGTACGGCATCGGCTTTGGCATCCTGCTTGCCACGATTCTGGTCGAGATCGTGCTGATGTTCATGGGCGTCTCGCAGTCCATCACCGATCTGATCGTGATCGTGGTGTTCGCCGGGTTTATTGGCTACGACACCTATGTTGCCACGACGGTGCCGCCCACGCTGCCCAATGCGGTGCTCATGGCGTCCAATCTGTTCGTGGACATTATCAACATGTTCCTGCGCATCCTGAACATTCTCGGTCGTCGCGACTAGCGTGGCGTTGCGACGCTTCCTGCCGGACACGGTAAAACGATACGAAAGGCGGTCCTTCGGGGCCGTCTTTTTTGTGCGTGGCGGGGTATCATGGATGGGAAAAAGCCGATAGCGGCAGCGACAGGAAAGGTGGCCACGTATGGCAGATGTCGACAACAGGAACCGTAACCGCAGGTCTAACCGAGCGGGTCAGCCCAATCCCAAGCGCGAGGCGCGTGCCAAGGCCGCCGAGCGCCATGTGGCGGCTGTGTCCGAGGCCTGCGCCAAGGACATCGAGCGTTCGCTTGCCGGCGTACGCGAGTTCGATGGTATGCCTGCCGGTTTTGTCGCGGCGATGAAGGCCAAGGCCCAGAAGGCGGCGGCTGCTGAGGAGCAGGCTGCCGAGGCTGTGGAGGCCGATGCTGCCGAGGCTGACGCTGCCGAGGTAGAGGCTGCCGAGGTGGAGACCGCGGTCGAGCCCGAGGTGGCGCTCGAGTCCACCGAGTTGGCCGACGAGGCTGAGTCCGCGCCCGCGGAGGAGGCTGCTCCGGCCCTGCCCGAGGTCACTGTGCTTGATGCCTCCGCCACGCAGGCAATCCTCGATAACGGCCGCGGCTATGCGCAGTTCTGCGATATGGCTGTGCTTGCCTTTGCCTCGTTTACCAATCCGGGCGGCGGCTATATCCAGGGTTACCTGGGCCAGGAGGCGACGCTCTGCGCCGATTCGTACCTGTACAACGTACTCGACAAGCAGCGTAAGTGGTACGGTGAGAACCGTCGCCGCAACATCAACTGCGAGCTGTACCGCAACCGTGCGCTGGTGGTGCCCGCGGTGCGCTTCGATCGCAACCATGTGCACGCCTATGCCGACGTAATCGTGGCCGCCGCGCCCAACGCCAAGCGTGCCCGCCAGGAGTATCGCGTGAGCGACGATGCCTTGCTTGACGCTCTGCGCGATCGCATCCGCTTTGCGCTTGCCATCTGCGACGAGCTGGGTCGCGAGAAGCTCGTACTGGGTGCTTGGGGTTGCGACAACAACGGCTTCGACGCCGAGGCCGTGGCCGAGCTCTTCCGCAAGGAGCTCGCATCGGGCGACTTTAAGGTCAAGCAGGTGTTCTTTGCCGTGCCCTCTACGCGCTGGGATGAGGATTTTGCCAAGTTCGAGCACGTGCTGGCAAGCTTCCCCGAGCGCAACGAGGAGTCCTATGCCCAGGTTGCCGCACGCGCTGCGGCTGCTCGCGCCGCCGAGCAGGCCCAGGCTGCCGCCGAGGACGATGAGGACGATGACGATTGGCGCAAGTACCTGTAATCGGTACGTGCCGACAGATAGGTCGAGCCGGCGGGAGGGCTGCTCCCGTCGGCTTTTTACTAAAGGAAGGGCTTACGATGAAAAACGTTCTGTGCTTTGGTGACAGCAATACCTATGGCTATGATCCGGCTGGTATGCGCGATGGCACCGCGGTGCGCTATGCGCAGGATGTGCGCTGGTGCGGCGTGGCGCAGCGTGACCTGGGCGAGGGCTGGCATGTGATTGAGGAGGGGCTTAACGGCCGCACGACGGTGCGCGACGATATGTGCCATCTGGACACTAACCTCAACGGCATTCGCGCGCTTCCGATGCTGCTCGAGGCCCATAAGCCGCTGGACGCCATTGTGATCATGCTGGGCACCAACGACTGTAAGACGGTCTTTAACGTGACAGCTTCCGATATCGCCCGTGGCGCCATGGCACTGATTCGCGTCGTCCGCGCGTTTCCGTGGACCGACGCTGCGCCTTGTCCGCGCATTCTGCTGATGGCTCCTATCAAGATCAAGCCGCAGATCGCCGATGTGTATATGACCGACTTTGACGAGCATTCCGTTGAGGCATCTGAGCATTTTGGCGAGTACTATGCGCGCGTGGCAGAGCAGTTTGGCTGCGACTTTTTGAATGCCGCCGAGTTTGCCGAGCCGGGCGATATCGACTATCTGCATATGATGCCCGAAAGCCACGAGAGCCTGGGTCACGCCGTGGCAGCCAAGCTCCAAGAGATGCTCGGTGAGTAGCGCGACCCCAAACCACCACAAAGGTGCCCTTGCGGTGGCTTGTTTCGTTTGTTTGTCTTGATCTGTAACAGTTCTAAGGCTGAAAACGGGCTAGATGTTACAGATTGAGATTATTTAGATCGATATCGGTCGTTTGTCTCGATCTGTAACATCTAGGGTCGATTTTGCCGAGTTACTGTTACAGATCGAGATTATCTTCTCAGCTAAATTTGAATGTCTCGATCTGTAACAGGTGGGCCGAAAAATGGGCTCTAACTGTTACAGATTGAGATGTTTGTGGGAACCACCGCAAAGGTGCCTGTCCCCTTTGCGGTGGTTTTGGGCTGCAAATCTTAATACTGCCACATGTGGTTGACGGGGCCGGAGCCTTTGCCCATGTCAAAGCCGGCGGCGAGAGCACCGGTTAGGTAGGCCTTGCCGGCGTTGACGGCGTCGGCAAGATCCATGCCCTGTGCCAATGCGCAGGCGATGGCGGACGAAAGCGTGCAGCCGGTGCCATGCGTGTTGCCGATCTCGATGCGCTTGTGGCGGAACCACGTGGTGAGCGGATCGCCCAAGTGGTTGCCCTCGTCATCGAGCGGCGCGGGCTCTGCTAGCACATCGTTGGCCTCGTTGACAAAATGCCCGCCCTTAACGAGGGACGCGCAGCCAAAGCGGCGGGTGAGGAGCATGGCAGCGTTTTGCTGTGTGCGCTCGGAATCGACCTCGTAGTCGAGCAGCGCCATGGCCTCGGGAATGTTGGGCGTGATGACGGTCGCCAGCGGGAACAGGCGACGCGTGAGCGCTTCGGCGGCGTCCTCTGCGATCAGACGAGCGCCCGAAGTGGCGACCATAACGGGGTCGACGACCACGTTGGTTGCGTTCCAGGCGCTCAGGCGGTCGGCGATAACTTCGATAATCTCGGTGGACGAAACCATGCCGATCTTGACGGCGCTCGGGCGGATATCGTCAAAAACGGCGTCAATTTGCGCAGCGACGATATCTGGCGAGATATCCTGCACGGCGGTGACGCCCAGTGTGTTTTGCGCTGTGATGGCGGTGATGGCCGTCTCGGCATACAGACGGTGCGCCGTGATGGTCTTAATGTCTGCCTGAATGCCGGCGCCACCGCTGGAATCGGATCCTGCGATGGATAGAACGGCGGGTACCTTACTGCGATCCATGTTCGCTCCCTTGTCCGGTCGGATTCAAATGGGTCTTTTACCCCGCATTATAAAGATGCCCGGGCCGGCTGTATTCCGAACCCGGGCGGGCGATGCGATCTTTACGCAAATGTAAGCAATTGTTCACAAGTCAACAATAGATGGGCGTTGCAGCGGGCTTGCGGGCGATTGCCACGTAAAGGCTAATCCTCCATGCCAAGATCAATCGTCGTACCTTCGAACACCTTGTTGACGGTGCGGACGGCGCACATCTTGCCACACATGGTGCAAGTGCCCTCGGTGGCGGCGGGGGATTCCTCGTAGCGCTTCTTACCGGTGACCGGGTCGAGAGCACACTTCCACATGGCATCCCAGTCGAGTTTGCGGCGCGCCTGGCCCATCTTGTCGTCCATGTCGCGGGCGTGCGGCACTTTCTTGGCGATATCGGCGGCGTGCGCGGCAATCTTAGTGGCCATGAGGCCATCGAGCACGTCCTGGGCGTTGGGTAGGCACAGGTGCTCGGCCGGCGTCACGTAGCACAGGAAATCGGCGCCGGAGCTGGCTGAGATGGCGCCACCGATGGCGGCGGTGATGTGGTCGTAGCCCACGCCGATATCGGTCACCAGCGGCCCCAGCACATAGAACGGGGCCTGTCTCTTATACACATCTCCGAGCCCACGAGACGC
>URCU01000060.1:0-11568 GCA_900546425.1 uncultured Collinsella sp.
TTCAAGCAGAAGACGGCATACGAGATTACTACGCGTCTCGTGGGCTCGGGAAGCTCGACGCCAAACGTATCGAGCAGCTCGACCAGCGTATCGGCGGCGGCCAGGGCAGCGGCCTTGTCGGCAGCATCGCCCGCCTGCTCCAGGTACTGGTTGCACTCGGTCACAAAGCCAAAGACAGCACCCATGGCACCGGCGGTGTTAAAGTCGTCATCCATGCACTCCTTAAAGGTGGTGCGGGTCTCGGCGGCCTTGGCGGCAAACGCCTCGGCAGCCGCTTCGTCGGCATCGGCCGTCGCGTGGTTCGCGGCCCAACGCAGGTTCTCGACCGTACCGGCGATACGCGTGAGCGAGTTCTCGGCACCCTCCAGGCGCTCCCAAGAAAAGTCGAGCGGCGAGCGATAGCTCGTCTGCAGCATCAGCAGGCGCAGGGCGGCAGCGGAGTGCTGCTCGAGGACCTCGGCCAGCGTAAAGAAGTTGCCGAGCGACTTGGACATCTTCTCGCCGTCTACCAGCAGCATGCCCGTGTGCATCCAGGTGTTGGAGAAGCCCTGGTGCCAGGCGCAGGTGGCCTGGGCGCACTCGTTCTCGTGATGCGGGAAGGCAAGGTCGGAGCCGCCGCCGTGGATGTCGATCGGAGTGCCCAGGTAGCGATGCACCATGGCGGCGCACTCGGTGTGCCAACCGGGACGGCCCTCGCCCCAGGGGCTCGGCCAGCTGGGCTCGCCGGGCTTGGCGGCCTTCCACAGGGCAAAGTCGAGCGGGTCGTTCTTGTCCTCGTTCTCCTCGATGCGCGCGCCAACCATAAGGTCGTCGATGTTGCGGCCCGAGACCTGACCATAGTTGGGATCGCTGCGCACGGCAAAGTACACGTCGCCGTTATCGGCTGCGTAAGCGTGGCCCTGCTCGATAAGCGTCTTGATCATGGCGATCATGGGGCCGATCTCCTTGGTGGCGCGGGGGCGCACATCGGGATCGAGCACGTTGGCGGCGCGCATGACGCCGATGAACTTGTCGGAGAACTCCGTCGCGACCTCGGCGGCCGTACGGCCCTGCTCGTTGGCGCGCTTGATGATCTTGTCGTCGACATCGGTGAGGTTCTGGGCGAACGTGACCTCGTAACCGCTCGCGATGAGCCAGCGGCGAATCACGTCAAAGCTGATGAACGTACGGGCGTTGCCGATGTGGATGTTGTCGTAGACCGTGGGGCCGCACACGTACATGCGGACCTTGCCGGACTCGATGGGCTGGAACTCTTCCTTTTTATGGGTAGCGCTGTTGTAGATACGCATTCGTTACTCCTTAACGGTTTTCTGTAGCAGGCAGACGGCCCAGGCGCCGATTCCCTCGCCCTGGCCTTCCCAACCGAGCTTTTCGGTCGTAGTGGCGGCGACGCCCACGTTTTCGACGTCAACGCCCAGGGCATGGGCAAGGTTGGCGCGCATGGCATCGCGATGCGGGGTGATCTTAGGCTGCTGGCAGGCAATGGTGCAATCGGCATCGACAAACTCAAAGCCCAGCTCACGCGCATAGTCCATCACGCGGGCAAGCAGCACCATCGAATCGGCACCCTCGTAGGCGGGATCGGTGTCGGGGAATAGCTTGCCGATGTCTCCCCCACGGCAGGCGCCCAGAATGGCGTCGGCCAAGGCGTGCGCGAGCACATCGGCATCCGAGTGGCCCAGCAGGCCGCGCTCGTAGGGAATGTCGACACCGCCGATGATACATCGACGCCCCTCCACCAAACGGTGGACGTCGTAGCCGTGGCCAATGCGCAGGTTACTGAACATGGGGAAGGTCCTCTCCCTCGGCCATGCGACCGAGCAGAATCGCGGTTACAGGACGCAGGTCCTCGGGCACCGTCACCTTAAGGTTGTCGCGCGGGCTCTGGACACAGCGGACGCGCCCGCCCATGCGCTCAACCAGCGAAGAATCGTCGGTCCCGATAAAGCCCTCGGCGATAGCTGCGGTGTGGGCGCGCTTCATGGCGTCGACGCTAAAGATCTGCGGCGTCTGTGCGGCCCAATAGAGTTCGCGCGGCGGCGTCTCGACGATATTATCGCCATCGACGATTTTGAGCGTGTCGATCGCGGGCTGACCGCACACGACACCGTCGAGGGCGCGGTCGCTCACGAGCACGTCGATCGCATGATCGATGGCCTCGGTCGTGATGAGCGGACGGGCGCCGTCGTGGATGGCGACATATTCGAAACCCGCCGGTACCGCATGCACGCCGGCACGGGTGGAGTCCTGGCGGGTATCGCCGGCATCGGCAAAGCTGATGGGCGTGCTATACGAATACGGGCTGATGGCCAGGCGGCGCATCTCGGCACGGCGCTCGGCAGGACACACCACCACGATGTGACCGACCTTGTCGCTACGATCGAACGCACGGATAGACCAGCTCATGAGCGGACGGCCCGCCACGTTAACGAGCTGCTTGCCGCCGGGATTTCCAAAGCGCTGGCCGCTGCCGCCGGCAACGACCACGGCGCATACGGGCGCCATTATGCGTTCCCCTGTTTGGTGCCCTTCATGCGGTACAGCGAGTCCGCAAGAATGGCAGGGTTGTTGACGCCAAAGTCGCCCAGGCGCTCCGGATCCTCGCTGATGTCGTCCATGAGCTCCTGCAACGAGCCGTACTCGTCGACGATCTTCTCGGCCACGCCGTCGCGCACGACGGACACGCGCGAAAGCGTGCGCAGGCCCAGCGGCGTCATGACGGAGTCCTCGTCCAGGTCGTCATAACCCAGAACCGCCGCCACGTGCTGCGGGTCGGACAGGTCCTTGGGCGTCATGCGGCTAAGCTCGGCGCGGATCTTCTCGGCATTGGCTTCGGAGGAGTCGCTCGCGTAGTCGCGGATCATCAGGTCGTACTCGGTATCCATGCTGGAGCCGGCGAGCTGCTCGAGCTGCATCTGCACGAGCTTGCCCTGGTTGCCCAGCTTGACGATGCAGTCCTTAAGCTCGGTCTTTGCCTGCTGCATGATCTCGAAGCTCGAAAAAATACCGGTAATGTCGGCGAGCGTAACGTAGTCGTCGAGCTCGAGGGCCGTCAGGCGCAGCAGGGAGCGATCGAGCGACTGACGGGTAGTCTGGAGCGTGGCGACGAGCTGGTTGACCGAGCTCATGATGGTGGTGACGGGCTGGATCTCGTAGCTCTTGCCGTGGACGTACACGTTAACGACGGCACGACGGGCCGAGACCGAGATCACGATGGCATCGGTGAGCACCGACATGCGAGCGGCGGTACGGTGACGCATGCCCGTCTCGCTCGTGGCAAGCGAGGGATCGGGATTGAGGTGGAAGTTGGCGCGCAGGATCTGGGTGAGGTCGCCGTCGATGACGATGGCACCGTCCATCTTGGAGAGTTCGAACAGACGGTTCGAGGTGAACGAAATGTTGAGCGGGAAGCCGTCGTTACCGGCAGCGAGCACGTTTTCGGTGTCGCCGACGCAGATAAGGGCGCCCAGGTGACCGGCGATGATCATGTCGAGGGCGGTGCGGATCGGCTGACCAGGTGCCGTCAGGCGGATAGCCTGTTCCATACGCTTTTGCAGCTCGTTCTTATCCAAGGCATCGCTCCCATCGTATACGCTCCATAAACGCTAAATAGTTTCTCACGGTTTGTCCCCGCAGCGCTTGCGAAATCCGATGCTTACAGAATGAGCGAACACCGCTTAGGTAGCTCATTTGAGACGGGGTTCTTTTGACTGCTCGTGTGGTAGCATCGGGTCTCATATAAATGAGGGAGTAGTCGCGTAATCGGGCTCGCCCGCAGAGAGGGAGCCAGACTATGGGATTCGCAGAGCTCGTGTTGCTCGCCGTTGGCCTTTCGATGGACGCCTTTGCCGTTTCCATCTGCAAGGGCCTTGGCATGAAGAAAATCAACCTTAAAGTCGCCGTAGTGCTCGGCCTGTTCTTTGGCGGCTTTCAGGCCGGCATGCCCGTAATCGGATGGGCGCTCGGCAGTCAATTCATAGGCATCATCGGACCCATCGACCATTGGATCGCCTTTATCCTTTTGGCCTTTATCGGCGGCAAAATGCTGTGGGAAGCCTTTTCCGAAGACGAAGATGAGAACGAAGGCGACGACAAGGATGCCGAAAAGATTGACCTGGTAGAATACCTGATCCTCGCCATCGCCACCTCAATCGACGCCCTAGCCGTAGGCATCTCGTTTGCGGCGCTCTCGGTTGACATCGTTCCCGCTGTATCGCTTATCGGCGTCACAACGTTTATCTTCTCCGTCGCCGGCGTAGCGATCGGCCACACCTTTGGCGCGCGCTACGAAAAACCCGCCACCATCGTGGGCGGCGTCGTGCTCATCCTCATCGGGCTTAAGATCTTACTTGAGCATCTGGGGATCCTCGCGATATAAAAAAACGCCTCTCATAGGCCAACGTCAATGTAGGGGTCTCATGCAGAGTTTTGCATAATGCCTATTCGTGCAGACTTTTGCATGTCATACTGATATGCAAAAGTCTGCACGTTAGGAGATCGCCGTGGATACCCTTCCCATCACCACACCGCGCCAAGCTGGCATCTACGTGCGCCAGGCACGCGAGACTCAGGGTCTCACCCGTGCCGCCCTCGCCAAAAAGGCCGATGTTTCGGAGCGCCTGCTCGCATCGCTCGAGCTAGGCGATGCCACGGGCATTCGACTCGACAAGCTGCTGACGATTTTCAATGCTCTTGGACTGGCACTCGCCGCTCAAGGGGATATCGGCGAAGCGAAAAACGAGCGACCAGTCGACGCCCCGCATCCTGATCAACCTTGCAGCATCCCCAGACGCCATCACACTCAACGTCCCCATCATCGCAACCGTCGTAGTACCGCCATTCCGGCTCTTGCAGATGCCCCCTTTACATCCGCACTCTACGACGAGGTCTTCGCCGATTTCGCCATGTCCAATCTCGGAGTCTCGATTGCCGCAAACGCATCTAACCAAACCAAGCCCGAAGGGAAATAGCCAATGGTCAGAACATCACTTCGGACCATTATTTGCGGCGTACCTGCGGGAACGCTCACGCAAGATGAAAACGGTCTTATCAGCTTTACCTACGATCATGACTATGACGGGCCAGCCCTATCGACCAACATACCCGTATCGAATCGCACATACGGACAACAGGTCATGAATCCGTACCTGTTTGGCCTTCTACCCGACAGCGAGGACCAACGAAAAGCAATTGCCGCCGAATTCGACGTTAGGCCCAACAATCCCGTTGCGTTGCTCAGCCATATCGGACTCGACTGTCCGGGCGGCGTGCAGTTTTGTGCCGAAGAAGACGTCGACGCCGTCCTGCATCGCGCTGGCGAATACCGCCCTATAGACGACCACGAAATTGCTCTCCGTCTCAAGTCGATCAGAGATGACCGCGATGCATCGTGGATGGGTCTAGATGAAAGTTGGTCACTTGGAGGCAACCAGGGCAAGTTCGCGCTCGCGTTCATAGACGGCCGCTGGTGCGAATGCATGGGGTCCTCGCCCACGACGCATATTTTCAAAAATGGCGTTATCGGTTTTAAACTCGAGGCTCTCAATGAGTTTGTCTGCATGAAAAGCGCCCAGCGCGCCGGTATCGCAACGGCAAACGTCGAATATCGTATGTTTGAGGACGAACCTGCCCTCATTGTCGAGCGCTATGACCGCGTGAAAGTCGAAGACGGAACGATCAGGCGCCTACATCAAGAAGACCTCTGTCAGGCACTTGGGGTGATGCCCGCCCAAAAGTACACGACAGACGGCGGCCCGACCACCCGCGATATTCAAGAGCTCCTCGTAAATACGAGCCACCATCAACTTAACCTGTATCTGTTTACGCAGATACTGTTCTTCAACGCCATTATCGGCGCACCGGATGCGCATGCGAAAAACTATTCCCTGCTCCTTGGAAACGACGGCGCAGCCATGATGGCTCGAATGTACGATGTCGCTTCGGGCTTGGCGTACGAGCGCATGCGCCGCCGGGCGCGCCTTGCCATGAGCGTTGGCGGCGAAAATCGTGTGGGGCGCATCGGTCCAGGCGCCATCCGCCGATACCACGGTATGGGCGACCCCGCACTGGAGACAGCGCTCACCGATGCCGGGCTATCTGAGAAGTTTTGCTTTGCGACCATGATGGACCTCGCCTACGAGGTACCCGTTTGCATGGAAGAGGTCATGGACGAATACGCCGACCTGCCCGGCATGGCGGACCTGCGCGAGCATATGCTCGGCCCCGTCCGCGAAAACTGCCAGCGCACTCTCGACCTCATCAAGGCGGATATGGGCTAGGTGGCCGCAATTTGCCATTTCCCAAAAGAAGAGAGGGGGCACCTGTCGCAAAAGACCGGGTGTCCCCTCTCGTAATGTCATTTGCAATCCGCTAGCACGTGGCTCGGACTGCTGCTAGCGCAATCTTTACGCAGCGAGGCGCTTGAGAACGTCGATGAGCAGCTCGTAGAAGCGCTCGGCAGAAGCGAGCTCCATGCTCTCGTCCGGGGTGTGGACATCGGAGAGCGTCGGGCCCACGGCGATGGCGTCCAGGCCGTGCAGGGCCTCGGCAAACAGGCCGCACTCAAGGCCGGCGTGAATGGACTCGATGCGCAGCTCGGAGCCAAAGAGCTCGCGATAGCTCTCGACAAAGACGTCGCGGACCGGCGAATGCTCGGCATAGCTCCAGCCGGGATACTCGAACTCAAACTTGGCGTCGAAGCCCAGGACATCGGCCAGCGTCTGCAGGCGGTCCTTGAACTCGTTCTGCAGCGAGGTGATCGAGGAGCGCGGGGACAGCATGATCTTGACCTGGTCGTCAGAAGTGGCAACCACACCGATGTTGGAGGAAACCTCGACGGAGCCGTCGGTGGCGACGTTGCGGCGAATCACGCCGTTAGGGGCAAGACGCAGGGCGCGGATGAGGGCAAGCGCGGACTTCTGGTCCATGGCCTCGGCCTCGGCGTCGTCGGCAATCTCGACGGTGCAGGTAAAGCCGGGGTCGAAGACCTCGAGCTCGGCAGTGACGTCGGCGATGATGCCCTTTGCGATCTCGGCCGCTGCCTCGGCGGCAGCGTGATCGGCGTAAACCAGCTCGGCCTTGCACTCACGGTTGATGGCGTTGTCCTTAGTGCCGCCGTTAAAGCTGACGACGGCGGGCTCGCCGGCTACCATCAAGCGGTCGATGATGCGGGCCATGATGAGGTTGCCATTGCCGCGCTCCAGGTGGATATCGCTGCCGGAGTGACCGCCCAGCAGGCCGGAGATGTCGAGCGTGAGGGTGCTACCGGTCTTGTGCTCGCGCACGATGGGGCAGGTGTAGGTAACGACGACGCCGCCTGCGCAGCTGACGGTGGCAACGCCCTCTTCCTCGGAGTCAAGGTTAATCATGGTGCGGGCGCTAATCTGGGACTTGTCGAGCGTCTCGGCGCCGACCAGGCCAGTCTCCTCGTCGGTGGTGAATACGCACTCGAGGGCGGGGTGAACGATCGAATCGTCATCGAGAACAGTGAGCATCAGAGCGACGGCGATACCGTTGTCGGCGCCCAGAGTGGTGCCGTTAGCGGTGAGGACGCCGTCCTTGACGACCAGGTCGATACCGTCGGTCGTAAAGTCGTGCTCAACAGAGCCCAACTTGTCGCACACCATATCGATGTGGCCCTGCAGCATCACGGTCGGAGCATTCTCGGCGCCGGCAGAAGCGGGCTTGCGAATGATGACGTTGTAGACCTCGTCCTGGTACACATCGAGGCCGCGCTCCTTGGCAAACGCAACCAGGAAATCGCTGATGCCCTTCTCGTTGCCAGACCCACGGGGGATCGCGCTGACCTCCTCAAAGAAATGGAACAGCTGGGCGGGCTCGTAGCCGGTGATCTTGTAATCCATGGTGCCTCCTTGGCGCAACTGGTTAGACAGTAAGACATGCGTCTTGTATATTCCCAGACTTTGCGTGCATAAACCAGTCGAAAACGCCGAGCGCCCTTGCATCATCGGCTAACGGTGGGGAAACGCCACTTTATTAAGATAAAGCAGGCTAGACGGGCCGTGCCGAAGGGGCGTTGGACCCTTCAACCAACCTCAACGCCTGTTGAACATTAATGCATACACCATTGGTATGTTTAATAAGATTCTTGTCCTCCGTCACGACGTAATCGGCATCAATGCGATTGGCGACGCCCAGCATCAGGTCGTCCTCAAAGTCATTGTGGTGGTACTTGAACACAAAGGAGTCGAAGACCTCGTCTGCACCGACCGGGGCGATGAGGGCTAGCTCGCGCATCTGTCGAACGCATGCCCAAGCCGTTTCGTCTGCCGCCGCAATGGCGTTATCGCTCAGTGAGCCAGTCTTTCTTCGGCACTCCTGCTTGATTGCCGCCGAGACAAGATATGAAACGTCTTTGACCGAAAGCGACGAGGCAAACAGGGCAATCCGCTCCGAGGCGTCGGCAATCTCGATCAGATGGACGACATTTGCCGTACGGTCGGACCTGCCAGAAAAATAATCCATCCATACGTTGGTATCGATTAACAGCTTGAGGACGCCTTCTGTGCTCATAGTTCCACCCACTCGGGATAGCGCTCCGCCATGGCCTCCTCATAGAGGTCGTCATAGTCTCCCGAGAACTCAGGGATGGGGATGCCGTATTTGAGGCACGAATCGCGAACGATATGGCTGCCTTGCGCGGCCCTTGACTCCATGCGCCGGGGCTCCACTCCGTCAGAAACCGGAGCCGCCGCGTCTCCCTTCGAGGGCATGCGTCCGTTAACGACCAGATACTCCCAAAGTGTCCGAACGGCTTGTGACGGCGTCATGCCAATATGAGTCAGGACGGCGTCTCCCGCCTCTTTGAGCTGGCGATCTATACGCACGTTCATCTGAATAGATTTTTTATCGAGCAATTCGGCTTCCATGCCTCATCCTTCAGGTTGCTATACATCATCCTGGACTTAGTATAGCATCCATAAGAGCGCAGCAATGCCTTACCGGGAGGTGTAGTGGCTTACATTTTCCCGGTAAGCACCAACCTCGAACAGCTTTCCACCATGGCAGAAATTAAGACTCAAATGGGCTAACCTTCCGGCGTCTACAGCTCAATCACTTCGTCGCAAGCCTCAAGCAACTCGGGATCATGCGAGACAACAACCACTATATGATCCTCTTTCTTCTGTTGCAGAATATCAATGAACGCTGACCTACTCGCTCCGTCAAGCGCCGACGTCGGTTCATCGAATAACATGACGGGTGAGTCCTTAAGCAATACACGAATAATCGCAATCTTCTGCTTCTCACCACCCGATATATTATGGTTTTGCTCGTCCAGCACCCCATCAAGACCATTGGGAAGTGTTGAGACCAGTTTGGTCAGACCAAACTGGTCTACAAGTCGCCCGACTTCAAGAATTGGACAATTATCGCCCGCGAGTAGCGTCAGATTCTCTCTGAGTGTTCCGTTAACGATATCAGGTTCTTGCTCGGCAATACCAACGACATACGAGCGTAGATTTATAGAATCAATCTGGCTCAAATCAACCTCGTCATAAGCAATAGTCCCAACGCAATCATCGGGATATAGACCAGCTATGCCATCGAGAAGCGTGCTTTTCCCGCTTCCGTTTGCGCCCGACACGCCGTATAAGACTCCTCGATTAAGCGAGATGAGCTCTGGATAATCTATGATTCGATCGGTATCAGGGCGACAAATCGACAGGCCCTTGCACACAAGTGAAACAGGAGAACCAATGCGGACAGAACCGTTCGCCTCTTCATCCATTGCCCAAAGGCGCTTAAGGCGTTGGGCGCTCACCTTGCTCGCCTGGTAGCTTTTGCCCCAAGAAAGCAAGTTCACCAGAGCGGAATTGGCGCTCGAATAATAGCTCAATGCCGTCAGCAGAAAACCAACCGGCATTTTACCTGCGACAATCTCACAGCCTCCAATCGCGAGCAAACAGAACTGCGCAAAGGAAAAAATCAACTGATTCGCAAGTTCGAACCGTGATCCGGCTTTTTGGTTAGCCAATATAGCTGGATAAAGACCATCGAAAGCCTTCTGCAGCCTCAAGGAATAGAAATCAAATAATGAATGGCGACGAAGAAAGGAGACGCTCTCCAGCTGGCTCTGGAGAGTCCCATAGAAAGCAGCGGTCTTTTCTTGAAACTCAAAGCCTCGATTGAACAGCAGCCCGCTAAACAATCGATAAACTACTGCCCCCGTAACGATGCAGGCTAGACAGGCAATCGCCATCGCAATGTTTATATTCATCAACATAATCAAGGAACAGATAATCGTTGCAACACCGCCAATGATATTTGACGCCGATGTTATTCCGAATATTATGAGGTCGTTTGAATCGTGATTGATTTGCTGATTATAATAGCCCGCATCAAATCCGATGAAAAACTTCTGGGGCAAACGCTTGACGTGTTCAAGTGTGTCAGCGTTAAGTTGATATCCCGCATGCGCTTGAAGGTCGACATAGATTAGGGAAGTCCAATAGGCCAACACCGAACCCACAATGGCGACCACGCCAATCGCGAAAATACATAAGACTAGCGTCCGCAAACTAATACCGAGGACATTTTTTGCCGCCAGCACATTTACAGTCAGTCCCAACAGATATGGTTCAGCAAGGCTGCACAGCTGAGACAAGACATCGAGAAGCAGATAGACATAAAGCCTTGGCTTATGGAGGAGATATATCTTCCAAAATCTAAACATCGTGATTTGCCTCATGCGAATACTGATAATTACAAGCCAACCGCATTCTCTGCCTGGCATTGAATTTAACGCTCGCGCATTTTCTCTGGCCCTCCATCGCGGCGTGGGGACATCCGCCCATACAAGCCGGAAACATTACACACTCGCCACATACTGGGTCGTTTGGTAAATACTCCATCCATTTCAAATAGTTCGAATTAGCTTTCACACCTTCTCGAACATTTCCAACGGCGTACTCGCCCTTGCCAACCTCATCCCAACATTTAAAAAGTCTACCAAGCGGATCGATGACAAACGAATTAAGGGAAACCGCACAGCAGACGCCTGGTTCATACGGCGTAAACGGAATAACGTTGAATCCGCGCTCGCTAGCTTTATCCATAAAGAACGTTTCAACTTGAGAGAATCCACGCTGAGAAAAACAATGAATGTCATTTGAGCAAGTATCGTTAACATTGTCGACCGCAGCAAGATAAATCGCGACTTTACCGCGAAGCCCTTTAGCGTCAAGCTCGTCAATCAACGCATCGACCTCTTTGCTATTGGACTCATCGACATTCACGCGAATGGTAATCTGAAGAACATCGGCACATGAGATGATATTGTCGATAATGGCATCATATGTCGGACGACCGTCGGCCGGGACCCTCCGCGAATCATGATCCCTCTTTGAGCCATCAATAGTGATTTGAACCGAACCGATCTGACAATCAGCAAGCTTCTGAGCAATTTCTCGCGTCAGGAGATATCCGTTCGTTACCATTCCGGCAGAATAAGTAGCGCCTGGCCTAATCGCCCCTCTCAGTTCTTTTGTCAGTCGCTCGATCATGTCCACACAGAGCCTGTCTCTTATACACATCTGACGCTGCCGACGA
>URCU01000061.1:0-11484 GCA_900546425.1 uncultured Collinsella sp.
TTATGCGATCGTCGGCAGCGTCAGATGTGTATAAGAGACAGGGTGAATAAGGTGAGTGTACCCGTGGAAGAGCTGCCGCAGGCGGGTGAGACTCTGCGCATGCATTTTGATGCAAGCAGGATTCATCTCGTTTGCCGATAATGCGGGGGCGATGCGGTCGAGGAGGTAGTCCTCGACCGCTTTGTTTTCACTTCGCCGTTCGCCGATTTCTACATGACTAAACCTTATCAGTCTGATAATTAATTATCAGATAGTGAGATGCTCACATCCCGACGCTGTCGTACGCATGTCGGCGGTGTTCGTCTGGACGACAACCGTTGATATAGTTACCTTCGACGAGAAAAGGAGGGTGCGCCGGTGCTGCAGATGACATATTCGCGTCGCGTTGCCGTGCGCGCCCTATATATGGCTCGGAGTCGCATATGAGCAGGTATGTTCACGGCTCCGGGAGAGACGACGCACAACTAAATAATCAGCTGCAAAGCAGGTTCCCCAAAATTCCGGGTTTGAGCACGGCCGGGCAATCGCCGTCCGTCGTGCATCGATACCGTAGCTATCCGTTTTTGGTTCGAGAGGGGAACCGTCATGGCTGAAGAATTTGATTTCCATCCGATGTGGGAGAGCCTCGGCATGAATCTTGCCGACCACGACATGCTGCTGGGCGCCGTGGGCCAGATGTACGGCGATATGTTCCTGACGCAGAATAATCGCCCCAAGTCCACGTCCTACCTGGATTTTGTCGCCACCAACATCCACAGTGGCCGTATTAAGGAGATGCTCGACAAGAAGGAGGCCGGCGAGGCCACCAAGATCGTCGGTTCGTTCTGCGTCTACGTGCCCGAGGAGATCGTACTTGCCTGTGACGGCATTCCTGTGGGCCTGTGCTCGGGTGCCGACTGGGCGACCGACAAGGTCGAGGAGCATCTGCCGCGCAACACCTGTCCGCTCATTAAGAGCTTTGCCGGCTTTAAGCTGGGCGAGGTCTGCCCCTACATTGAGTCGAGCGACCTGGTGGTGGGCGAGAACACCTGCGATGGCAAGAAGAAGGCCTACGAGTTCTTTGCCACGCAAAAGAACATGTACGTCATGGATATCCCCAACGTGCACGACGAGTCGACGCTCGTGACCTGGAAGGCCGAGGTCAAGAAGCTCGCGGCCAAGATCGAGGACGAGTGCGGCGTCAAGATTACGCCCGAGCGTCTGAAGGCCGCCATCCACGCCGTCAATGAGAAGCGCCGCGCCTTGCAGCGCCTCGCTGCGACCCGCGCTGCCGACCCGGCGCCCATCAGCGGTCTCGACAGCCTGCTGACCGTTCAGGCCGCCTTTATGGACGACACACCGCGTCTGACCGAAGCCATCAACGATATGGCGGCTGAGTGCGAGCAGCGTGTCGAGGCCGGCGAGGGCGTGGCGCCCAAGGGGACCAAGCGCATCCTGTACACCGGTACGCCCATGGCCGTGCCCAACTGGAAGCTGTTCAACCTTATCGAGAAGGCCGGCGGCGTCGTGGTGGGCGAGGAGTCCTGCACGGGCTCGCGCTACTACAAGGACCTGGTCGACGAGTCCGGCGAGACGGTCGACGAGATGCTCGACGCCATCGCCGAGCGCTACTTTAAGATCAACTGCGCCGTCTTTACGCCCAACGATCAGCGTATGAAGGACATTGTCCAGATGGCCAAGGACCTGCATGCCGACGGTATCGTCGACGTGGCCCTGCAGTTCTGCACGCTCTACGAGATGGAGTCGTTTGCCGTGGAGAAGGCCGCCGAGGAGGCGGGCATTCCGTTTATGCACATCACGACGGACTACGCCGGCGAGGATGCAGGCCAACTGCAAACCAGGATTGAGGCTTTCTTGGAAACCATTTAGGGCTATATCCGTCCCGGCGGCTTCCCCAGGCACCCGATCTTGCCGTTCAAACCGTCGCTTGCGTACCAAAGTACGCGGCGACTCCTCTTTCACGGCAACCTCGGGCACCTGGGAAAGCCGTCTCCTTGGTTGGTTAAAAGGTTTGTTAAGGAGTTATATGTCGGAATATATTGAACAGCCGTTGCCGCGCACGTTTGAGGAGTTCAACGAGCAACGCAAGGCGGCGTTTATTCGCGTCAAGGATTATAAACAGGCGGGTAATCGCCTGGTCGGCTTTTTGTGCAGCTATACGCCGCTCGAGATTATCGATGCCGCGGGCGCTGCAAGTGTGGCCTTGTGCGGTACATCCGACGAGGTGATTCCCGAGGCCGAGAAGGTGCTGCCGGCAAACCTGTGCCCGCTCATCAAGTCGACATACGGTTTTGCCTATTCTCAAAAGTGCCCGTTTACGTACTTTAGCGACATGATCATCGGCGAGACCACCTGCGACGGCAAGAAGAAGATGTACGAGCTACTCAACGAGCTTAAGCGCACGCACATTCTGCACCTGCCGCAGGGCCGCGATCGCGCCTACGAGCGTGAGGGCTGGTACGAGGAGTGCCGTCTGCTCAAGGAAGAGCTCGAGAACTTCTACGGCATCACTATCACCGATGACGACCTGCGCGCTGCCGTCCGTCGTCGCAACCGCCTGCGCGCGGCCCAGCTCGAGATGTTTGCCCTCCAGGCCAACCAGCCGGCGGCCATGAGCGGCGTCGACCTGATGAGCACCATGTTTGCCGGTACGTTCAGCTTTGATATCGAGGCCTATACGCAGCAGCTGGAGCAAAAGGTTGCCAAGCTGCGCGAGGCCTACGACGCGGGCGAGCGCCCGGTCGCGGCAGATGCCAAGCGTATTCTGATCACCGGCTGCCCGGTGGGCGGCGTGATCAACAAGATCGGTCGCACCATCGAGTCCAACGGCGGCGTGGTCGTGTGTATGGACGACTGCTCGGGCGAGCGCGCGGCGGCCATGATGATCGACCCGGAGGCTCCCGACATCCTGCGTGCCATCGCCGACCGCTACCTGGATATCAACTGCTCGGTCATGACGCCCAACGACGGTCGTATGGACAACACCCTGGCCATGTGCGAGAAATACCACGTCGACGGTGTGGTGGAGAATGTGCTCCAGGCGTGCCACACCTTTAACGTGGAGAGTGCGCGCATGCAGGAGGCTGTCGAGGGTGCGGGTATTCCGTATATGAAGATCGAGACCGATTACAGCAACGGCGACATGGGCCAGATCGAGACGCGCATCGCCGCCTTCATCGAAACCCTCTAGCTTCCTCAGGCACCGGATCTTGTCCCTCAAACCGTCGCTTGCGTACCCAAAGTACGCTGCGCTCCTCTTTCGGGGCAATCTCCGGCACCTGAGAAACCTAGAGCTAAGGCGCCTGAACGCGCCACTGTCTATGATGTTTAGATTGGGAGAGAGCCATGATAGGGATCGGGATCGATATCGGGTCTACGGCGGCTAAGGCTGCTGTGGTCGATGGAGAGGGTTCGGTGGCGTGGACGTGCGTGCAGCCAACCGGGTTCTCCTCGGTCGATGCTTCCGAGCGGCTGCGCAAGGCACTGGCAGCGGCGGGTTATGACGTGGCTGCCGACGACGTGCGCGTGGTCGCGACCGGCTACGGTCGTGTTGCCGTGCCCTATGCGCACAAGGTCGTGACCGAGATTACCTGCCACGGTACCGGTGCCGTGCGCCTGTTTGGCGACCACGGCACCGTGATCGATGTGGGTGGTCAGGACACCAAGGTCATTCAGCTTAAAAGTGGCCGTGTGGCCAAGTTTGCCATGAACGACAAGTGCGCCGCCGGCACGGGGCGCTTTTTGGAGATCATGGCCGACCGCCTGGGCATTACCCAGCAACAGATGGCCGACCTGGCGCGTTCCGGCGAGCCTACCAAGATCAGCAGCATGTGCACGGTGTTTGCCGAAAGTGAGGTTATCAGCCTGATCGGTCGTGGTGAGCCGCGCGAGAACATTGCGCGTGGCGTGATCGACAGCGTGGTCTCGCGCGTGGCGACCATGGCCGGGCAGGCCGCGGGCGCCCCGTACTACCTGACCGGCGGCCTGTGCGAGAACGCCTTCGTGGTGGAGCGGTTGGGCGAGCTACTGGGGTCGCCGGTGACCACCTCGCCCCAGGCTCGCTTTGCCGGAGCGATCGGCGCGGCTGTCCGCGCCGCCGCCTTGGCCTAGGGGTGTACCGCGACATGCGCATCCTCAATATCTCGGCACAAAAACCAGATAGCACCGGCAGCGGCACCTACCTTGCCGCGCTCGTGCGCGAGCAGATCGAGACGGGGCATCGCGCCGCCGTGCTTTGCGGCGCGGCACCGGGTGATACCCAAGGCGAGCTGGACCGGCGTGCTGCCGTGTTTGCCGTACCGTTCGAGTCGCCCGAGCTGCCGTTTCCCATCTGCGGTATGTCCGATGTCATGCCCTATCCCTCCACGCGCTATCGTGACCTGACGCCTTCGATGCTCAAGGCATTTGAGCGGGCATTTGCTGCTGCAATCGATCGGGCGGTGTCTGAGTTTCGGCCCGATCTGGTGCTCTGCCATCACCTGTATCTGGTGACCGCATTGGCGCGCGAGTGCGTCCGGGGCGTGCCGGTTGTTGCCGTGTGCCATTCGACCGATCTGCGCCAGCTGCGTTCGCATGCGCTCGAGCGCGATCGCATCGTAAGTGCGGTTCGTCGGCTCGATGCCGTCTTTGCGCTCCATGCTGAGCAGGCGGAACAGATTGGCCTGGTGTGCGGCGTCGATGCCGATCGCATCCACGTGATTGGGACGGGCTACGACCATTGCGTCTTCTGCCGCGACGCAAGCGTGGCGAGGCAGCCGGGATCGCTTGTGTACGTGGGCAAGATTTGCTTTAAAAAGGGCGTTGAGTCGCTGGTTCGAGCCGTGTCATTGCCGATTGACGATGATATCCGCCCATCTGGCTTGGTGCTTGTGGGCGGCCGCGGGGACGATGCCGAGTACGCGCGTATCGAGCGCTTGGCCGCGGCCTCGGATGTGCCGGTGGCGCTGGCGGGGCGCCTGGATAGCGATGAGCTCGTGCGTGCCTACCGCAGTTCCGATGTCTTTGTGCTGCCTTCGTTTTACGAGGGTCTGCCGCTCGTGACGATCGAGGCCCTCGCGTGCGGCTGCAAAGTTGTGGCGACCGATTTGCCCGGCGTTCGTCCCTGGATGGAGGCGATGCTTCCCGGCGCTCCCGTGACGTGGGTGGCGGCGCCGCGTATGATGGATGTCGACACGCCCGTGGCGGCCGACCTTCCGTTGTTTGAGCGCGCACTGGCAGATGCTATCGCGCAGGCGCTTGCGGAGCCGCCTTCGACGTTCGAGCCGTTGGCGGTCTCTTGGGAAGCGTGCCTGGCGCGTATACTTAAAGTCGTTGATTTGTTGGAAGGGGGTTCGTATGACTGACGATCAGATTAAGCTCACGTCTATGACTGCCGCGAGCGGTTGAGCCGCTAAGCTGGCTCCCGGAGCCCTCGCCCAGGTCCTGGGCGACTTGCCCAATGTGCATAACGACAACCTGCTCGTGGGGTTCGATACCTCCGACGACGCGAGCGTCTTTCGCGTTGGCGATAACCTGGGCCTCGTGCAGTCCATCGACTTCTTTCCGCCGATGGTCGACGACCCGTTTCTTTTTGGCCAGATTGCCGCGGCCAACTCGCTGTCGGACATCTACGCCATGGGTGGGCGGCCGAGCCATGCCATGAACTTGCTGTGCATCCCGAGCTGTCTGGGCGTTGAGGTTGCCGGTCAGATTCTGGCGGGCGGCGCCGACAAGTGCGTCGAGGCGGGTTGCTCCATCGCGGGCGGTCACACCATCAACGACGACGAGCCCAAGTACGGCCTGTCCGTGAGCGGTTTTGTTGCGCTCGACCGCATGCTCGCCAACAGCGGCGCGCACGTGGGCGATGCTCTGCTGCTGACCAAGGCGATCGGCTCGGGCATTATCACCACGGCCATTAAGGGCGAGCTCATCGAGCAGGACGAGGCCGCAGCCATGTTTGACTCGATGCGCACCCTCAACGAGGCCCCGATTCGTCTGGCCGAGGGTCTCGAGCTTCACGGCTGTACCGACGTTACGGGCTTTGGCCTGATCGGGCATGCGTGCGAGATGGCCGAGGGCTCGAGCGTGCAGATCGAGCTTACGTCGGGAGCGGTACCGCTCTTTGACCAGGTGCTCGACATGGCGCGTCTGGGCATTATCCCCGCGGTCTCCTACCGCAACCAGGACTTCTTTGGCTCGCGCGTGGCTGCCGATGAGGACCTGGAGCCGGGCATGCTCGACGCGCTGTACGATCCGCAGACCTCGGGCGGCTTGCTCATCGCGGCGCCTGCTGCCGATGTGGATGAGCTTGCGCGCCGTCTGCATGCCGAGGATCGCATCGCCGCCGTTATCGGGCGCGTGTGCGAGGCGGAGCTGGGCGGTCCTGCCGTTCGCGTTGTGCATTAAGGAAAACCGTTTATGCGACTGCCTACTGTTCTGGGCGGTCCCTTTTGAAAGGATGTAACTATGTCTACCAAAATTGATGTCAATGCCATGGGCGATGCCTGCCCGCTGCCCGTCGTCAAGACGCTCAAAGCCCTGAAGCAGCTCGATGGCGAGGGTACCGTCGTGACCTCGGTCGATAACGAGACCGCCGTCAAGAACATCTCCAAGATGGCGCAGGAGAAGGGCTGTACGGCCTCGGTCGAGAAGGTTTCTGACGCCGAGTGGCACGTGACCGTGGCGACCTCTGGCGCCGTTGCCGTGGCTGATCCCGAGCAGGATGGCGCTGCCTTCTGTGATGCCAGCGCCGGCAAGGGCAAACTTGTCATTTCTGTCTACACCGATTGCATGGGCCGTGGCGACGATGAGCTGGGCCACAAGCTCATGAAGGCGTTTATCTTCGCCGTGACGCAGCAGGAGGAGCTGCCCGCGACCATGCTGTTCTACAACGGCGGCGCCAAGCTCACTGTCGAGGGCTCACCGGTACTCGACGACCTGAAGGGTCTGGCCGAGCAGGGTGTCGAGATCCTTACCTGTGGTACCTGCCTCGACCACTATGGCATTAAAGACCAGCTTGCTGTGGGCGAGGTCACCAACATGTACGTGATCGTGGAGAAGATGGAGCAGGCCGTGCGCGTCGTGCGCCCGTAGCGTATTGGTTGGAGTTGCCATGAGGGAGAAGCGCCCGGCGCTTGTCATCACGTTTCCCACCACGGCGGCCGCCATGGGGTGCGAGACCCTATGCATCGAGCGCGGCCTTCCCGGGCGCACGATTCCCGTGCCCGGGGAGGTCGCTGCCGGCTGCGGCCTGGCATGGAAGGCGCTGCCTTCTGATGAGGACTTGCTGCGCGGCGAGCTTGCCGCGGCGGGCGTCCCCACCGAGGGTTTTACGGTGATCGACATGTGGGAGGTCGTGCGATGATCTACCTGGATAACGCGGCGACGACCATGCACAAGCCGCAAACGGTCATCGATGCCGTGGTGCAGGCGCTGTGCTCGCTCGGCAATGCCGGGCGCGGTGCCACGTCGGGTGCGCTCGATGCGGCGCGTACCATCCACGGCTGCCGCGCCAAGCTTGCGCGCTTGCTGGGCTGCCAGCGTTCTGACCATGTTTGTTTTACGCCCAACTCAACCGCGGCGCTCAACACCGTCATCAATGGCGTGGTGCGCCCCGGCGACCGTGTGGTCGCAACGGTGCTCGAGCACAACTCTGTGCTGCGTCCGCTCAACCGCCTGGCGGCAGAGCGGGGCGTGACCGTTGAGCATGCGGGCTGCGACGCGAGCGGCGTGCTCGACTACGACGAGCTCGAGCAGCTGGTCACGCCGGGCACGCGCGCCGTGGTGGTGACGCACGCCTCCAATGTGACCGGCAACGCGGTCGACATTGCGCGCGTGGCGGCCATGGCCCATGCGGCCGGCGCGCTGGTGATCGTCGATGCCTCGCAGTCTGTCGGCACGGCGCATATCGATATGCAGGCTATGGGGCTCGACGTAGTGTGCTTTACCGGCCACAAGGGGCTCATGGGTCCGCAGGGGACCGGCGGCCTGGCCGTGGCAGAGGGCATTGACGTAGCCCCTTGGGCCATGGGCGGTACGGGCGTGCACAGTTTCGATGCGCTGCAGCCGCTTGAGTGGCCCACGCGCCTTGAGGCGGGCACGCTCAACGGCCACGGTATCGCCGGCCTTTCTGCTGGCCTCGACTTTATCGAGGCCCAGGGCGGGGTGGAGACGATTGCTGCCCACGAGCGTGCGCTCGCAGATCGCTTCCTTGCCGGTGTGCGCGAGATTCCGGGGATTAAGCTCTACGGTGCCTTTGACCAGCTGACGCGCTCTGCGATTGTGTCGCTCAACGTGGGCGATATCGACTCTGCCGAGATCTCGGATGCGCTCATGCAAGGGTGGGGGATTGCGACGCGCCCCGGTGCCCATTGCGCCCCGCTCATGCACCGTGCGCTGGGGACCGAGCGCCAGGGCGTCGTCCGTTTCTCGTTTGGATATTTCAACACGACCGAAGAAGTCGACACGGCTATCGATGCTCTGTGCGATTTAGCCTGCTAAAGCTTCTAGACCGTTTATACTTGCGGGACGGGTGTTTTTGCCCGTCCCGTTTTTGTTTCAACCCGAAAGGTGGACCCATGGCTTCATCCGCCCCGCGCGGTCTGCGCTCCGACCATGTCGTCACCGTCGGCATCGCCCTATTCTCGATGCTCTTTGGCGCCGGCAACCTCATTATTCCGCCACTGCTGGCGCTGCAGGCAGGTTCTGCCACGCCGGTCGCCATGCTCGGCTTTCTCATCGCCGCCATCGGCCTGCCCGTCATGGGCTTTATCGCCGTGGCGCTTGCCGGAACGGCGCGCGAGCTTGCCGGCCGCGTGCACCCCAAGTTCGGTGAGTTCTTTGTCGCGGCGGTCTATTTAGCGATCGGCCCGTGCCTGGCCATTCCGCGTACGAGCTCCACGGCCTTCGAGATGCTGGTGCCACTGCTGCCCGAGGGCGTCTCGCTTGGCACGGCTCGCCTGGTGTTTGCCGTTGGCTTCTTTGTCGTCGCGTTTGCGCTCACGCTGCGTCCGGGCGTCATCACGCGCGTGCTTGGCCGCATTACGGGCCCCGCGCTCATTGCGCTCATCGTGCTGGTTGTGGGTGCCGCTGTGGTCTCGCCGTTGGGTCCCGCTGCCGCGCCGCAGGCTCCCTACAATGCCGGTGCTGCCGTGCAGGGCTTTCTGACCGGCTACCAGACCATGGACCTGCTTGCGTCGCTCGCCTTTGGCATCATCATCGCCGAGACCATCCATGAGCTCGGCGTTACCGACGATAAGCGCGTGGCCTTCGAGATCTCGCGTTCGGGTGTGATCGCCGGCGTGCTCATGGCCATCATCTACTGCGGCCTGGCGCTTGCCGGTATGCAGCTCGGCACGGTTATGCCCGACGCCACCAACGGCGCCGCGATCCTTGCGCGTTCGGCCTCTATGCACTTTGGTCTTGCTGGCACGGTTGTCGTCTTTGCGATTTTCTTCCTCGCCTGCATGAATGTGTGTATTGGCCTTATCAGCTGCTGCTCGCGTTACTTCTGCGAGACGTATGTGGTCGAAGGGGGAGCGGAGGCTTCCGAGGAGGCCATGCGCCGTCCCTTCGCGATTCTCGCCTTTGTGTTCGCGGCGTTTTCGTGCGTGCTCTCCAACGTGGGCCTCGACGTGATCCTTATGTTCTCGGTGCCTATGCTCAATGCCCTGTATCCCGTTGCCATTGTGCTGGTACTGATGGGCCTGGTGCACGGCTTTTGCGACGCGCATCCGCAGGTGTGGGTCTGGGTCGGCGGCGTTGTCGCGGTACAGAGCGTAATCACTTCGGTTCGCGATGCGTTCTTTACTGGTGCGTGGCTGCCGTTCGATGCGTTGCCGCTGGCGGACATTGGAGCCGCGTGGGCGCCGGTCGCCGTGGTTGCCTTTGTGATCGGCCTGCTCCATAGTCGTTTTGTTGCACATTCGAGGAGCTAAGGCATCAATGCTTGCACGGGCGGGGAGTCTCCCTTATAATTTCCTTCGCTTTGGGACACGCAAGGTTTAGACCTTAGCTGCTCAACACCTTCGGGACGTGGCGCAGTTTGGTAGCGCGCCTGCTTTGGGAGCAGGATGTCGCAGGTTCAAATCCTGTCGTCCCGACCATATCTTGCGGGCGTAGTTCAATGGTAGAACCCCAGCCTTCCAAGCTGATGACGCGGGTTCGATTCCCGTCGCCCGCTCCATAAGATAGATGAATGGCTCTGGCTCCTTTTGGAACCAGAGCCATTTTCATATACATGCCGGGGACCCCGCATCCCCTCCTAAGTTGCGGTGAAATAGTTCCTGGATTAGCCGCAAAAGCTGTTATCCAGGAACTATTTCACCGCAACTTATTGAGGCTGAGCGGTCTGGGTCGATGATGGGTTCTGTTGTCGAGAAGATGAGGGCAGCCGGTCAGGAGTCTGCGTAGGGTTTTGTGGTTGGTATCCCGTAGCCGCGCATCATGGAGCCGAACGCTTTGACATCATAGGTGTCTGAGAGCTTGAAATGAATGACGTTGTGGCCCATGGCACGCAGGCTCGCGTCGCGTATGAGGGCATCTCGATAGGTTTTTGCCGCAGCATGTTCCGGATCATTTTGGGCATCGTCCTCAAACTTGCCTAGTCCATGCAGCTCAGCCAGCATCCAAGAGCCGTTTGGCATTTGCCAGCCGTAATCTGCCAAATAATAGCCGGCGTTTCCAGGTTGAGTGATTTCAACCTGAAGTTCGGGAGCGGCAACTCCCGCCAGAATCATTGCCGCCCGCGCTTCGGATTCTCCACCGTTATCCGATCTGCCATCCATGTGTTCAAAAACGTCAAATGCACGCGCGATGCCGTGCAGTCCACGGCAGTTCGCTTGTGCATATGAACGCAATTCTTCACACTCGACACCGTACTCACGAGCCAGCCCGTCGACATAGCCTAGTGCATATCGAAAGGCGCTCGTTCGGGCGATGTCGACCACCGTGCGATATGGATCCGTTAACGTAAACGGGCCGAGCTGCCATACGTCGCCCGGCCGCCAGCGTCGGTATTCAACGAATTCGTACGTATCGCGCCTGGTGGAACGCGGCAGCAGCACTTGCACCTTGTCGAGAAGCGAATATGCAGAACCGATGCCATAGAGCAGTGCCGCCGTTGCTCCACAAAACACGGCATCCGGTTCAACGACCGCAATAGCGGATGCCAATTGAAAGATGCGATCTTCGACGCCGAGGTCATTCCAATACGCGGGATCAGCGTAGACATGGTTGTAGAGTCGAATAATCATCTCTTTTTGCATGAGCGCGTAGGCACAGCGTTCATCCCATTTTTTGGTAGCTACAAATAGGCGCCCGCCATGATGGGCCTCGAATAACCGGAAGAACAGCTCTACTTGCGGTTTGGAACAGCGTTTATCATGACCCATTTTCGACCCCATGGTCTCGAGGGGGAGTGAATGACACTACGCTATCCCATATTTGGTCCGCCAGACCTTGCCGTGAACTGACCAAAAGCTTGACGGGGCAGGTCCTGTCTCTTAT
>URCU01000062.1:0-11410 GCA_900546425.1 uncultured Collinsella sp.
GGGCTCGGAGAGGGGTATAAGAGACAGCAGGTCCATATGTGCCGAGTCGAGCCCGCTGCCGACAAGCGTGAGTGCCCGCTGCGTGATGGCAAAGGTAAATGGATCCTCGGCATCCTCGAACGAGCACACATGCGCAACCTCGGCAATCGCGCTGGCGGCACAGGTCGTCTCGTAGTCAGGAGCGACACCGAGCGGTGCCTCCATAAGCTCCGCCTGGGAAACCACGTCGAGCGAGCGACCATGCGCTAACAGCATATCAACGGTGCAGAAGAGCTCGCAGCGGGCCGCAAGGCGACCGCCAGGCTTACGTGCGCCCTTGGCCACGGCACGCACCTGCCGGCCCCGTTCGTCGAGCATCGTCAAGATCAGGTCGGTTTCCTTGAGCTTCGTCTTGTCGAGGACGAGCACCTTTGTGCGATATGTGCGAGAGCCTGCCATGAACGCCAAGGCTTAATCTTCGGCGTTATAGCCAAAGCGGCGTATCTGCGCCTCGTCATCGCGCCAGCCGGCCTTGACCTTCACGTCGAGCTCCAAAAAGACCTGAGTGCCGAAGATACGCTCAAGATCGCGACGGGCATCGATGCCGATATGCTTGATCATCTCGCCGCCCTTGCCGATGATGATGCCCTTCTGCCCCTCGCGCTCGACGTAAATCGTGGCATGCACGCGCAGAACCTTCTTAGTCTGCTCGAGCGCGTCACAGATGACGCCCACGGAGTGAGGGATCTCGTCGCGGGTGCGACGTAGGACCTTCTCGCGCACAAACTCGGCCACGAGGGTCTCGTCGGACGCGTCGGTGCCCATGTCCTCGGGGAACCAGCGCGGGCCCTCGGGCAAAAAGTGAGCGACGGTCTCGATAAACGTATCGACGTTGAAGTTCTTGACCGACGACGTCACGATCTCGTCATCATATTCCATGAGCTCATGAGCTGCCTTAAGCTGCTCCATGACCTGTGCGGGGTCGGCCTCATCGGCCTTGGTGAGCACCAGGACCTTCTTGGAACGAGCGCATCTAACGCGCTCGGCAACCCAGGCGTCTCCCCTGCCGATCGGTTTGGTGGCATCAATCAAAAACGCAACGACGTCTACGTCATTGAGCTCAAACAGGGCGCTCTTGTTAAGCTCGGAGCCCAGGCCGTCCTTGGGCTTGTGGATACCCGGCGTGTCAACGAAGACCAGCTGGTAGCCGGGGCGGTTGACCACGGCGCGCATACGGCGGCGGGTCGTCTGGGCCACCGGAGAGGTAATGGCGACCTTCTTGCCGTAACAGGCGTTGAGCAGCGTGGACTTGCCGGCATTAGGGCGACCGACCAGGGCCACAAAGCCACTGCGGAAACCGGGTTCCACGTCACCAAAGCCCGCGAGGGTCTCGCCCTCGTCGCACAGGGCATCGAGTTCCTCGTCGCTCATACCCTCAAACGGGTCGAACTCCTCGACCTCGTCAAACGAAGCGGCACCTTCAGCCTCGTCCAGGACCTCGTCATCCAAAACCTCATCGGTAGGCTGCATATTGACGGACATGGGAATCCCTTTCTAAATAAAGTCGAGCGCGTGGGCAAAGACAAGCAAACCCACGATCGCGGCGGTAATGGAAAGAACGTATACAGACGCAGCGGCAATATCCTTCGCGCGCTTGGCCAGCGGATGCAGCTCCTGGGTCGCCAGGTCGACAATCGCCTCCATGGCGGTATTGCACAGCTCGCCGTGAATCACCAGGCCGCAGCAGATGATAACCGTAGCCCACTCGGCAATATCAAGCCCCACGATGCAGCCGGCAATGACGGTGCACACGCCCGCCACGAGCATGACCTTGATATTGCGCTCGGTCTTGACGGCGGTGACGAAGCCCTCCATGGCGTATGAGAACGACTTTAAAAAGGACGGATGGTCCTTGTTCGATCCGGGAATCATAGACGGCTCCTAGTCGTGGGCATGATTGGTTATGGGGCCGACGTGGACCAGCTTGGGGTCCTCGCCGCGCTCAAGCGCCAGGTCGCGCAGGATGGCATCCTCGCGTGCCTCCATGACCTCGGCCTCATCGTCCTCGATGTGGTCGTAACCCAGCAGGTGCAGCATTCCGTGCACGAGCATTAGGCGGCACTCATCGGCGGGGCTGTTGCCAAAGCCGGGGGCCTGGCGGGCAATGACCTGCGGGGCCAGGATAATATCGCCGAGCTCGAGCGTCTCGTCGGCGGGAATGTCCTCGTCAAAGGCCGAGTCACATTCAAACGAGAGCACGTCGGTCGTGCGATCGATGCCACGCCACTCAAGGTTGAGCTCGTGCATCTCCTCCTCATCGACATACGAAAGGGAAATCTCGACCTCACGCTCAACACCCTCGGCGGAAAGCACAACTCCGCAGATGTGCTCCACCTCCTGGGCACCGAGCAGCGTATCGAGCTCGGCATCGTTGCTGATCAATACACTCAACGGGACTCCTTTCGATCGTGCGCGCGCTGCTCGCGCGCATCGTCGTATGCATCATAGGCCTCAACGATACGGCCCACCAGGGCATGGCGCACCACATCGGCGCGCTCCAGGTGAGAAAACGTCACATCGTCGACACGACCCAAAATCTGCTCAACGTCGGCAAGACCGCCGCGACGACCCACCAGGTCGCGCTGGCTCAGGTCGCCGGTAATCACGAACTTGGAATTAAAACCCAGGCGCGTCAGGAACATCTTCATCTGCTCGGGCGTCGTGTTTTGTGCCTCATCGAGCACCACAAAGGCATCACTCAGCGTTCGACCGCGCATGTAGGCGAGCGGAGCGATCTCGATCACGCCACGCTCCATAAGCTCATCGGTGCGTTCGCGATCCATCATGTCAAAGAGGGCATCATAGAGCGGACGCATATACGGGTCGATCTTTTCCTCGAGGGTGCCGGGCAAAAAGCCCAGGTTCTCCCCCGCCTCGACAACCGGGCGCGTCAGGATCAAGCGGCCCACCTCATGGCGCTTGAGCGCGGCGACGGCGAGTGCCATGGCCAGATAGGTTTTACCGGTACCGGCGGGACCGAGGCCAAACGTGATGGTATGCGAACGAATGGCATCCACGTAGCGCTTTTGGCCGAGCGTCTTGGGGCGGATGACGCGACCGCGATACGACAGCAGCACGTCATCGCGCAGCGACGAGGCATCATGCTCGCCGTCGCGCAAGACCGCCAGGCATCGCGAGACATCGTCGGCAGACAGCGTGCGTCCGGCGGCCGCCTCGCGAAAAGCATGCTCGAAAAAGCGCGCCACGAGCTCGACCTCGTCCGGATCGCCGCTCACGGCAACGCTGTCACCGCGGGCAACCACATGGGCGCGCACCAAGTTCTCGAGTGCACGAAGGGCGCCATCGCCGGCGCCCAAAACGCGCGAGGGGTCGATACCCTCGGGAACGGTAAGTCTAATCTTCGAGGCTTCCATGAACCTCCCTGCGTGCATGGACCAAGCCGGAATCATCGACTCCGATGATAGCAACATCGAGCAGGCAAGGGGCTGTGAGTCCACAGGTATCATCAAGACGGGCATGATGGAACGAGCCGAGCGTCAGGTTGTCGCCATACTCGAGCACCGCACGCTCGACCGTGCCCACGCGGCGGCGGGCATCGGCGATCGCAAGCTCCTGTGCGGCGGCGCGCATACGACGGCTGCGCTCGGCCATGACCTCAGGGGGTACCTGATCGGGCATGTCGGCGGCGAGGGTGCCGGGGCGCTTGCTATAGCGGAACACGTGCATGCGCGAAAAGCCCACGCGACGGCACAGCGCCAGCGACTCCTCGAACTCCTCGTCCGTCTCGCCGGGGAAGCCGACGATGACATCGCACGAAAGAGACGCCTGCGGCAGGTTGGCGCGAATCATGCGCACCGTATCCTCAAAGGCCTCGGCACTATAGGGACGACCCATGCGATGCAGCGTCGCCGTGCAGCCAGACTGCACGGGCAGGTGCAAAAACGGGGCGATACGCTTCGGGTAGCGAGCCATCACCTTGAGCAAGCGCTCTGAAATATCCATGGGCTCCACCGAGGAGATGCGCACGTGGGCGATCTCGGTGCGCTCCATGATGGCCTGGAGCAGCTCATCGATCTCGACATGTTCGTCGGTCGCGCTCTTGCCGTCATAGGCACCCAGGTTCACGCCGGTCAGCACGACCTCGGGCACGCCGGCCTCCTGCGCTTCGCGCACCTGTTCGAGCACGGACTCGACGGGCACGGAACGCTCGGGGCCGCGGGCCTTCCACACGATGCAATAGGTGCAGCGGTGGTTGCAGCCATCCTGGATCTTCACGCCCAGCCGCGAACGACCGAGCGCATCGACCACGTCGCCATCGCTGCAGGCGGGCACGCTATCGGATTCGACACCTAGCACCTCACAGACGCGCTCGGCGACGTCTATCTTGGACGGCTCGGCGATCACGCGATCGGAGAGCTCTAGCAGCTCCTCGGGATGCAGGTTGACGACGCAGCCGGTTACGACCACGTAAGGCTCGCCCGGATAGGCCAGGGCGTGACGGACGGCCTTGCGGGTCTTGGCCTCGGCCTCCCCCGTCACGGCACAGGTATTGATAACAATCAGATCGGCGTCACGAGGCTCCACCATTGCAAAACCCAGGCGCATAAGATCGGCAGTGATACGGTCGGACTCAACCCGGTTGACACGGCATCCGAGGTTGACGACGGAAATATGGGGTGCGAGCACACGGGCTCCTTAATCGAGGATGTCGTCGAGGGCACTCTTGATACGGTCGGTCACCGACTTCTTACCGGATGCGACGTCATCGCCCATCTCGTCGGCAAAGGCGCGAAGCAGTTCGCGCTGCTTATTGGAGAGATTGGTGGGGACGACCACGCGCAGCTGCACAATCAGACGACCGCGCGAACCGCCACCGCCGATACGAGGCATGCCGTAATTGTTGACGCTCACGGTGTCACCGTACTGTGTGCCGGCGGGAACCGTAACCTTGACGACCTCGTCAGGCATAATGCCCTCAACCTCAATCTCGCAACCGAGCGTGGCCTGCGCAATCGAGATATCGCTCACCAGATACAGGTCATCGCCATTACGCTTAAAACGCTCGTGGTCGGCGACACGCACGTTGACGATCAGGTCGCCCGACGGCTCGCCGCGAAGGCCGGCCTCGCCAAAACCACTCACGCGCAGCTGGCGACCGGTCGAAACGCCGGCGGGAATATCGATGTCGATCTTTTCGTGAGAAGGCGTGCGGCCCTGGCCATCACAGGTCTCACAGGGATGATCGATGACCGTACCTTCGCCGTGGCAGTCGGGACAGGGCGAAGAGGACTGAACCTGGCCCAGGAAAGAACGCTGGACCGTCGTCACATAGCCCGTGCCGTGACAGCGGCTGCACTGCTTTTCGGTAGCGCCCTCGGCCTTACCGGTACCATTGCAGTCCTCGCAAGGGGCAAGACGGTCGTAGCTGATCGTCTTTTTGCAGCCGAGCGCCGCCTCCTCGAGCGTCACCGAAAGGGAGATGGCCATATCGCGACCGCGACGGCGCTCACGACGGCTGCGAGCGCCACCACCGGCGCCACCGCCAAAGAACGACGAGAACAGGTCGTCCATGCCCATGCCACCAAAGATATCGTTGATGTCGACATAGCCAGAGCCACCGGGGCCGTCCGCGGTGCCGTAACGGTCGTAGTTAGCACGCTTCTGCTCGTCGGAAAGAACGGAATAGGCCTCGTTGAGCTCTTTGAACTTGGCCTCGGCCTCGGGGTCGTCCGAAACATCCGGGTGTACCGTACGGGCTTTCTTTAGAAACGCGCGCTTAATCGTCCGCGCGTCGGCATCCTTGTCAACGCCAAGTACCTCGTAGTAATCCCTATTTTCCGACACGACCGAATCCTTCCAACTTTCATTATTGTCACAGTGCGTCCTATACCCAAGCTGGGCCGGGCGCAAACAGAGGGTTTGATGTTATTGAGCTCCGTAAGGAGAAAGCACGGCCCGCTGTGAGCAGCTCGCGAACCAAACCGACACGAGCGCGAACATAAAACCGTTGGCAAATCCATTGGCAAACTGTATCGCACCGCGCTTCCACCACAGCAGACTGCGATGAAGCACGCCGTCCGACAGCACCATGAACAAGCCCATGGCAAACGGAATGAAGCACATCATGGCAAAGGCGGAGAACACGCCCGAGATGGCCGACAGTACCAAAAACGGCGCGATGATACCCATGAGGTAGAAGCCGGTACGAGCCTTACCCTCCAGGCGCTCGGCCTCAACGTGCGCACGACCGACCAGGTCACCGCCCGAAGCGCCATTCGTGCCGGCATGACCCATGTTGGGGATGCGCACCTCGTCGCCATCATGCGTGCCGGCGGGAAACTCAATCGTCTGCTCGGAGGTCACACGGACACGGCCGCTGCCACCGCAATCGGGGCACGGGTCGGCAACGACCTTGCCGGAACCGCCGCACTCAGGACAAACCGTCTGGAACGTGCCCGCACCAAACAGGAAAGACAGGTCGACATCGATATGGCCGCGACCACCGCAGCTCGGACAGGTGTGGGCATGCTCTGACGAAACGGAGCCCGATCCGCCACAATGTCCGCAGGTGTCAAAGCGGGTGTAGCGAACGGTCTTGTGGGCACCGCCCTTAGCCTCCTTGGCGTCGAGCTTGATATCGACGACCACGTTGGCGCCACTCTCGGGGTTGTAGGCCGCCTGGCCGCGACGGGGCTGACCCCAGGCGCCCCCAAAGGGGAAACCGCCGTCAAAGGGATTGCCGTAACCGGCGCTGCCGGCATAGCCACCGCCATAGGGCGAAGCCGTCGGTGCACCGGCAAAGGGATTACCCGAACGCATGGCGTCGTAACGGGCACGCTTCTGCTCGTCCGAGAGCACGGCGTAGGCCTCGGAAACCTCTTTAAACTTTTCCTCGGCATCCGGCTCTTTATTGACGTCCGGATGGAGCTTGCGGGCCTTTTGTTGGAAAGCCTTTTGAATATCACGCGAGGTGGCGTCCTTGGAGACGCCCAAAATCTCGTAGTAATCTTTTTCGTTCATCGTCGCCATGCGCGGCAACCTCCTGCTCACAGCAGCGTATATATTGCGGTAATTCTACCCGAGCGGCCTAGGCTAGACCCCAAAACAGCCCGAACAGCATATTTCCATCGAGCCAGCCCAGGTGTGTCGGCGCTAAACGGGCGCGGGCGCGACCTGCGATAACGTCTTTTGAGGTGACACACCCCACATGTCCTTCAACATGATCGGGCACCCAA
This sequence comes from uncultured Collinsella sp., assembly GCA_900546425.1. Lineage (GTDB taxonomy): Bacteria > Actinomycetota > Coriobacteriia > Coriobacteriales > Coriobacteriaceae > Collinsella. The sequence continues at coordinate 7,236 of URCU01000062.1, forward strand.
GCGGCAAGACCCAACTCGAGCGCGCGATCGCAGGCAGCTGCCAGCTCGTCTGCAGCAATCACGCTTGCCGAGTGAACCAACAGTTCGGGCCCAATGCCGCGCGTCATGCGGCAGGCGAGCATCAAATCCTCGGCCGCCGCCTCGCGATGCGACAGGTACTCGGCCTCAAACGCTGTCGTGCCATCGTCACGTTGCACCAGTCGCACGCGGTGCGCATCGCCACGAGCGGGAACGTCAGGAAACAGCCCGGCCAAGCGATCGAAATCCTCGGTATCGAGCATACCCGCGGCAGAACGACCCAAACCCAGATAGCCCTGTCCGGTCCAATAGGCAATGTTGTGGGCGCATTCATGCCCATCGAGCGCGTAGCTCGCCACCTCATACGGATGGTAGCCCGCCGAACTCAGCCGCTCGCGCGCAACGTCCATGCATGCGGCTTGGAAATCCTCATCGGGCTCGAGCGACTCATCGCGGCACGCCATGCGATAGAGGGGCGTCCCCTCCTCGAGCGTGAGCGGGTAAACCGACACATGATGCGGAGCCGCCGTCAGCACGCCATCGAGCGTGCTCTTCCAACTCGCTGCAGTCTGTCCGGGAAGCCCACACATAAGATCGCACGACACGTCAAGCCCAGCGTTCTTGACCGTCGCGATGGCAGCGAGCGCCCGGTCGGCATCGTGAATACGGCCAATCGCAGCAAGCTCGGCGTTGTCGAGGGTTTGGACTCCCAGAGAAATGCGCGTGACGCCCACCCCGGCAAGCGCCGCGGTGAGCTGCGAAGTCAACGACTCAGGATTAGCCTCGCAAGTAAACTCAACGGGCTTGCACAACATGGAGATACGCCGCGCCAGCTCCACCAGGCGCTCCCCTGCCAGCGACGGCGTGCCGCCGCCAACATAGACGGTGCGGACCTGTGCAAGCGCCCCGGCGTCTCCAAAGGCATCGAGCCGCGCATACAGGTGCTCAAAATAGGCATCGAGCGCAGCGCTCAGGTCGCACGGAGCGAAACTGCGCGAGTCAAAGTCGCAATAGCGGCATTTTTGAGCGCAAAACGGCACGTGCACATACAGCGCGGTAACGGCCACCCTTAAGCCTCCAGCGGATGAGCGGGCACCGACTCACCGGCGGCAAGCGCGGCCTCGCAGGCCACCACGTCGCGCTCGATATCATCGACCAGCGCCATAAACTCCTCGTACGTGGAGCAGCGCACCACCTGAGCGCGCCAGGCGGCGGCATGGGGCATGCCCTTTAAGTACCAGCTTGCATACGTACGGGCGCGCGACATAAGCGGCAGAAGCTCGTGCGTCAACGTCAGGTGCTCACGCAGAGCCTCCAGGCGCTCGACCGAGGAGAGAGAAGGAACCGGCGTGCCATCGAATGCAAGGGCTCGGGCATCGCCGAACACCCACGGATTGCCGTAGATGCCGCGCGCGATAAACACTGCGCTGGCACCCGAGCCTCGCAGATGCTCAGCAGCGTCCTCGGCCGAGAACACATCGCCCGAACCAATCACGGGAATCTCGACAGCGTCGGCAACCTCATCGACGACAGACCAATCGGCCTGGCCCGTATAGAGCTGCGTGGCGCAACGACCGTGCACGGCAACTGCAGAGGCGCCCGCACCTTCGAGCATCTGGGCAAACGTTGCGGCGTTGCGATCCTCGGCATAGAAACCCTTGCGGATCTTCACGGTCACGGGAACATCCGCCGCGCCCACCGCTGCCTCGACAATCTTCTCGGCCAGGTCGGGCGTGCGCATAAGCGCCGAGCCCTCGCCCTTGGTAACGACCTTGCGAGCCGGACAGGCCATGTTGATATCAATCAATGACAGGCGATCGCCCACGCGTTCCTCGACGGCAGCGACGGCACTCGCAAACTGATCGGGCTTGGAACCAAAGAGCTGCACACAAATCTGCTGCTCCTCGTCGGCCGGCAACACCAGGCGCCACGTCTTGTTGCTGGCATAGGCAAGGCCTGCAACGCTCACCATCTCGCTGTAGGCAAGTTTGGCGCCGCGGCGGCGACACATGATGCGATAGGCGGGGTCGGTTACGCCCGCCATGGGAGCCATAAGGAACGGCTGCTCGGCATAGGCGCCCAGCAGCCGCTTGCTGTATTCAGAAAGCGCCATGGACCTACTCGTCCACCTTGAGAATCGCCATAAAGGCCTCCTGCGGGACCTCGACCGAGCCGATGGCCTTCATACGCTTCTTGCCCTCTTTCTGTTTCTCGAGCAGTTTGCGCTTTCGCGAGATATCGCCGCCGTAGCACTTGGCAAGCACGTCCTTGCGGCGCGCCTTAACGGTGGAGCGGGCGATGATCTTGTTGCCGATGGCACCCTGGATAGGCACCTCGAACAGCTGACGCGGGATGATCTCCTTGAGCTTGTCGCAAAGGCCGCGGGCAAGACCGTAGGCCTTATCCTTGTGCACGATAAACGACAGCGCGTCCACCTCGTCGCCCGAAAGCAGGATGTCGAGCTTGACGAGCTCGGAGGGGCGATATTCGTTGAACTCGTAGTCGAGCGAGGCGTAACCCTTGGTGCGGCTCTTGAGCTGATCGAAGAAGTCCAAGATGAGCTCGGCGAGCGGCATATCAAAGCGCATCTCGACCGATTTGCTCGTCAGGTGGATCATATCGGTCGTGACGCCACGGTGCTCGATAGCGAGCTGCATGACGGCACCCGTATACTCGGGCGGGCAGATGATCTTTGCCTTGAGGTAGGGTTCCTCGATACGCTCGATGCGCGTGGCCTCGGGCAGATCCTGCGGGCTGCGGACATCGACCATCTCGCCGTCAGTCTTGTACACGTGGTAGTCGACCGAGGGGCTCGTGGCGATCAGGTCCAGATTGAACTCGCGCTCCAGACGCTCCTTGACGACCTCCATGTGAAGCAGGCCCAGGAAGCCCACGCGGAAGCCAAAGCCCAGCGCCACCGACGTCTCAGGCTCCCACACCAACGACGGATCGTTGACGTGCAGCTTATCGAGCGCGTCGCGCAGGTTCTCGTAATCCTTGTTGTCGATGGGGAACAGGCCCGTGTAGACCATGGGCTTGGCCTCGCGGTAGCCCGGCAGCGGCTCGGGGCAGGGGTTCGAAGCCCACGTAAGGGTATCGCCCACGCGCACGGCCTCGGGGTCCTTCAGACCCGTGACCACATAGCCAACCTCGCCAACAGTCAGAGCATCGACCGGCGTCTCGGCAGGGCGCTTGACGCCCACGCCGTCGACCAAGAAGTCGCCCTTGGCCTGCATCATGCGCAGGGTATCGCCCTTTTTGATGGAACCGTCAAAGACGCGCACCGTGGCGACGACGCCGCGGTACTCATCGAAGTACGAATCCAGAATAAGTGCCTTGAGAGGGCCATTTGCATCGCCCTTGGGAGGCGAAATCAAAAAGACAATGGACTCCAGCAAATCGTGGATGCCCTCGCCAGTCTTGCCCGACACGCACACGGCATCGTCGGCGGGAATGGCCAGATCGTCTTCGATCTCGGTCTTGACCTCGTCGGGGTGCGCCGAGGGAAGGTCGATCTTGTTGATGGCCGGAACAATGTCCAAGTTGGCGTTCATGGCGAGCGTCGCGTTGGAAACGGTCTGTGCCTCGACGCCCTGAGTGGCGTCCACAACGAGAACCGCACCCTCGCAAGCGGCCAGCGAACGCGAGACCTCGTAGGTGAAGTCCACGTGGCCCGGCGTATCGATCAGGTTGAACTGATACGTCTCGCCGTCATCGGCGTCATAGGACACGCGGACGGCATTGGACTTGATCGTGATGCCGCGCTCGCGCTCGATGTCCATCGTGTCAAGCAGCTGCGACTCCATGTCGCGCTCATCGACGGTATGAGTGAGCTCGAGGATGCGGTCACTGATCGTGGACTTGCCATGGTCGATATGCGCAACGATCGAGAAGTTGCGGATGTGGGAAATGTCAATTGAAGTATTCATGCGGACTATCTTACCCGAGCGGTACAAAAAATGGAGCCTGTTCCATAAAACAGGCTCCATTTATGCGCGTAATCTGTGTGGTGTGAAATTTACAACTTAAGCGTTGATGCTGTTCACGAGCTTGGCAAGACCGGACTTGCGGTTGGAAGCCTGGTTCTTGTGGATGACATGCTTAGCGGCAGCCATGTCGAGACGCTTGGTGACGGTCTCTGTCTCTTATACACATCT
>URCU01000063.1:0-11340 GCA_900546425.1 uncultured Collinsella sp.
CGTGGGCTCGGAGATGTGTATAAGAGACAGGTCAACGCCCGACCACTTTCACCCCAACCTCGGGCACCTGGGAAACCTTTACCGTGCGGCGGGGTTAATTCCGACCGCATTTCCTGTAGTTGTTTTTATCTCCTAAGGAGAACGACATGGAGAACAAGTACGTCTGCTCTGTCGATATCGGCGGAACTAAGATCGCGACCGCCATTATGGAGTACCCGGCTGACGGCAGCGTGCCCCATCCCGTATTTGAGGCCGAGGTTCCTACCGAGGCCCAGGAGGGCGGCGAGGCCGTCTTCCAGCGGATCGAGGCGTCCATCAAGGCCGCTCTTGAGGCGAATCCCGATGTCGAGGTCCTCGGTGTCGGTATCGGTGCCGCAGGCGTCGTCGATCCCAAGACGGGCGCTATCGCGTATGCCAACGAGATCATGCCCGGCTGGTCCGGCGTTCAGTTGGGGCCGCGCCTGCGCGAGGACCTTGGTCTTCCCGTTGCCGTTGTGGGCGACGTGCAGGCTCATGCTCTGGGCGAGGCCCACTGGGGCGTCGGCAAGGGCAAGTTCTCCGTCTTGTGTCTGGGCATCGGTACGGGCATCGGCGGCGCATATGTCGAGAACGGCCGCGTGATGCAGGGCTTCCATGGCGCTGCCGGCCATATGGGCCACATCGAGTGCTCGGCTGCCGCTGGTATTCCCTGCGCCTGCGGGCGTTCCGGCCATCTTGAGTCGGTTGCTTCGGGCACTTCCATTGGTCGTATGTACGATGAGCGCTTCGGTCGCGTCGACCCCAGCCGTCCTTCGGTCGGTCGCGACGTGAACGACCTGTGCCGTGCGGGCGACGCAAAGGCGACCGAGGTCATCCATGACGCCGGCTTTGCGCTGGGTGCCAGCTTGGGCTCGCTCGCTAACATTCTGGACCCTGAGGTCATCGTGCTTTCGGGCGGCGTGATTCACCAAGGTCCCGATTGGCGTTCGCAGACGTGGAAGGATTCGGTGCACGAGGGCTATGCCAGCCAGGCGCTCGATCCGCTTCAGGACACGCCGATCCTTATCGGTTCTCTGGAGGGCGATGCTCCGCTCATCGGTGCCGCCGAACACCTTCTTGCATCGTTGAAGTAAACATAACTACCAAGTGCGCCTTCTGAGGTGCCGCAGATTGACGTGAAAGAGGAGCGAAGCGTACTTCGGTACGTGAGCGACGGTTTGAACGTCAAGGTGCGGTGTCTCAGAAGGCTGTTTTTAGAAAGGTTGAGTCGAACATGACCGTCGATCCTTTGATTCAATCCCTGAAGGGCAAGCTCGTCGTGAGCGTTCAGGCGTATATGGGCGAGCCGCTTCGTACGCCCGAGACCATGGCTCAAATGTCTCGCGCTTGCGAGCTCGGCGGCGCCGCCGCCATTCGCTGCCAGGGCCTTGCCGACATTGCCGCCATTAAGGGTCGCTGCGAGGTCCCCGTCATCGGCCTGTGGAAGGATGGGCACGAGGGCGTTTACATCACGCCGACGCTGCGCCACGCTCGCGCCTGCGTTGCTGCGGGTGCCGATATCGTGGCGATTGACGCCACCGATCGCCCACGTCCCGATGGCAAGTCGGTCGAGGATACCTTCCGCCCGCTGCACGAGGAGGGCGTGCTCCTGATGGCCGACTGTGCCACCATCGAGGATATTCGCCGTGCTGTCGACATGGGCTTCGACCTGGTGTCCACCACGCTTTCTCATGGTGTTGCCGCTATCGACTGCACCATGGCCGATGGCCCCGATCTGCCGCTTCTGCGTCAGGCGACCGAGGAATTCCCCGGTCTTCCCATCATCTGCGAGGGCCGCGTGCACACGCCCGAGGAGGCCCGCGCCGCGATTGATGCGGGCGCCTGGGCCGTTGTCGTCGGCACCGCCATCACGCACCCCACGAGTATTACAAGTTGGTTCAAGGCTGCGCTTGAGGCGTAAGACAGGCCTCGTATCCGCTTGGGGCGGTATACTCAATAAAGGCAATTGATCGCGCGGGATCCGCTGGCCGGGTCCCGCGCTTGTTTTGGGAGGCACACATGCAAAAGGGAGATGCCATGGATGCGGCGGAGCGCTCGGAGCGCATCCCCGATATCGTCATCATCACCGGAATGTCCGGATCGGGCCGAACGCAGGCCATGCATGTGTTCGAGGACATGGGCTATTTTTGCATCGACAACTTGCCTCCGCGTCTGATCGCCCAGCTTGCCGAACTCGTCGGCATCAATACGGGCGTGGGCAGGCATCTTGCCGTCACCTGCGACCTGCGCAGCCAGGGCTTGTTCGATGAGCTGCTCGATGCCGTTGCCGCGCTCGAGGAGCGCGAGATGAGCTGTGACATCGTGTTTCTCGAGGCCTCTGACGAGGTGCTGATCCGTCGTTATAGCGAAAACCGCCGCCGCCACCCCATTGCCAAGCCGGGGGAGACTACGGCCGATGCGATTCAGCGCGAGCGCCTGCAGCTGCAGGGTGTGCGCGATCGAGCCGATATGATCATCGACACGAGCCGTCTGCGCACCTCTGCCCTGCGCAACAAATTGCGCATGGCGTTCTCCGAGCTGTCCGACCAGCAGCTCATGGACGTTCACGTGTTCTCGTTTGGCTTTAAGCACGGCATGCCCGTCGAGGCGGACATTATGATCGACGTTCGCTTCCTGCCCAATCCGTTCTACGATCCCGAGATGCGCACCATGACCGGTCTCGATAAGAAGGTCTCTGACTTTGTTCTGGACCATCCCAAGACCCAGGAGTTCTGGAAGGCCTGGACGCAGCTGCTCGATACGGTCATGCCCGGCTATATCGCGGAGGGCAAGCCACAGCTTTCTATTGCCATCGGCTGCACGGGCGGTCAACACCGCAGCGTTGCCATCGCCGAGGCCACGGCACGTTATTTGGAAGGCGCCCAATATCACGTGAGCATTTCCCATCGCGACCTGTCGCGCGCCAACACGAAAGCATAGGTCTGCATGTCGTTTACCGCCGAGGTGCGTGACGAGCTCGCGCGCTGCGAACCCGAATGTGAATACTGCGATTTGTCGACGCTTGCCGCCCTGACGCGTGTGAGCGGTACACTTTCGCTGGCCGGCTCCGGGCGGTATCGTTTGACGGTCGCGACCGAGACGGGTGCCGTCGCGCGCACGATGATCACACTGACGCATCGCATCCTTAAGCTCAAAACGGAATTCACCGTTCGTAAATCGGTCTTGCATAAGGTCCGTAACTATCTCATTACTCTGCCCGATCAACCCGACCTGGACAAGGCTCTGGTGCTGCTGGGCATTCTAGACCGCAGGGGAGGGCTCGTCGCTGGTGTTCCCCGGCACATCGTTGCCCGTCCCTGCTGCAGGCTTGCCTACATCCGCGGCGCGCTCATCGCCGGCGGTTTCGTGGCCGATCCACGCGGCGATTTTCATTTGGAGATCGCGGTGCAGGGCGAGCAGTATGCCCGGGGACTTTGCGATCTATTGGAGCAGATTGGGGTCCATGCGCGCGTTAACGCGCGGCGCGGATCCTTTGCTGTCTACATTAAGAGCGCCGAGGAGATCGAGCAGCTCCTAAAGCTGATTGGTGCCAAGCGCAGCGTTGCCGAGATTGAGGAGGCGCGCGCGGTCAAATTGGTTAAGAACGACGTAAACCGTCGCGTGAATGCCGAACTGGCCAATCAGACCAGAAGTGCGGGTGCCGCCCAGCATCAGCTTGCGTTGATCGATGAGCTCGAACAGCGGGGTTTGCGCGACACGCTTCCGGACGCCTTGGCAGTCTTTTGTGACCTGCGCGAGCGCTATCCCGATCTGTCGCTGCGTGATTTGGGGGAGATGGCTGACCCTCCCTTGTCGAAGTCTGCCCTGTACCATCGCGTTTTGAGGCTTGAAAAGCTCATTGAAGCAAACAAGTAGTTTGAAGTATCGACTTATATACGGATTTAGCTGCTATTTTATTCTTTAAAACGTTTTAACGTAAATTTGATTTTCAATTTCGAGCATTCTCGTGAAATTCAAGTCAAAAAAAAGGTATATTAGGCGAGTGGTTAGTTTGTGGGCCTCAACGGCGGGCGCTGTAGCTCGCGGGGGCCTTACGAAAGGAGACACAATGGCAGTAAAGGTTGCTATTAACGGCTTCGGTCGCATCGGTCGTCTGGCTTTCCGTCAGATGTTCGGTCATGAGGGCTCCGAGATCGTCGCTATCAACGACCTCACCTCTCCCGATATGCTCGCTTACCTGCTGAAGTACGACTCCACGCAGGGCAACTACGCTCGCGATCACGAGGTCGTTGCTGGCGAGGATTCCATCACCGTTGACGGCAAGGAGATCAAGATCTACAAGGAGGCCGACGCCAACAACCTGCCTTGGGGCGACCTCGACGTCGACGTCGTTCTCGAGTGCACCGGCTTCTACACCAGCAAGGCTAAGGCTCAGGCCCACATCAACGCTGGCGCCAAGAAGGTCGTCATCTCCGCTCCGGCTGGCAGCGATCTGCCCACCATCGTGTACAACGTCAACCATGAGACGCTGACCGCTGAGGACAACATCATCTCCGCTGCTTCCTGCACCACCAACTGCCTCGCCCCGATGGCCAAGGGTCTGAACGACTTCGCTCCCATCGTGTCCGGCATCATGACCACCATCCACGCCTTCACCGGCGACCAGATGCCGCTCGACGGCCCGCAGCGCAAGGGCAACTTCCGTCGCTCCCGCGCCTGCTCCGAGAACATCGTCCCGAACACCACGGGCGCTGCCAAGGCCATCGGCCTGGTTCTCCCCGAGCTCAACGGCAAGCTCATCGGTGCCGCCCAGCGCGTCCCGACGCCGACCGGCTCGCTGACCAACCTCTACGCCGTCGTTGACAAGAAGGTCACCGTCGACGAGGTCAACGCTGCCATGAAGGCCTACGCCGAGACCATCCCCGATACCTTTGCCTACAACGAGGACCAGATCGTCTCCCGCGACATCGTCGGCGAGACCCACGGCTCCATCTTCGACGCCACTCAGACCATGTGCTCTGACCTCGGCAACGGCCAGACCCTCGTTCAGGTCACCTCTTGGTACGACAACGAGAACTCTTACACCTCTCAGATGGTCCGCACCATCAAGTACTTCGAGAAGTTCGTTGCTTAATTTAGCTTTTAGCGAATAGCTCGTTGAGCGTCTAAAGAAGGGCGCGGCCTTATAGGGCTTACACCCTAGGGTCGCGCCCTTTTTATAGGAAATCGTCTGCCGTAATGGGAGGCAGACACGTACGAAAGGTAGAAGCAAACATGGCCTTTACCAAGAAGACCGTCCGCGACATCGATGTCGACGGCAAGCGCGTTCTCGTCCGCGTTGACTTCAACGTGCCTATCAAGGATGGCGTCGTTGGCGACACCACCCGTATCAAGGCTGCCCTGCCCACCATCAACTACCTCGTTGAGCACAACGCTCGCGTCATCCTCATGAGCCACCTCGGCCGCCCCGAGGGTACCGGCTTCCAGCCTGAGCTCTCCCTTGAGCCTGTCGCTAAGAAGCTCGCCGAGCTCTCTGGTCTCGACGTTGCCTTTGTCGCCGACACTTACGGCGAGAAGGCTGCCGAGGCTGTCGCTGCCGTCGAGCCGGGCAAGGTTCTCGTTCTCGAGAACGTCCGTTTCGACAAGCGTGAGAAGAAGAACGACCCCGAGATCGCCAAGAAGCTCGCTTCCTATGGTGACGTCTTCGTTCTCGATGCCTTCGGCACCGCTCACCGCGCCCAGGGTTCCGTCGTGGGTCCCGCCGCTTACCTGCCTGCCGTCGCCGGCTTCCTGCTCGAGAAGGAGGTCGACACGCTGACCGGTATCTTCGCCGAGCCCGAGCGTCCCTTCGTCGCTATCGTCGGCGGTTCCAAGGTTTCCTCCAAGATCGGTGTTCTCGATCACCTCATCGACTCCGCTGACACCCTGATCATCGGTGGCGGTATGGCCTACACCTTCTTCCTGGCTCAGGGCCTGTCCGTCGGTCAGTCCCTCAAGGAAGAGGACTGGGTCGAGCGCGCCGGCGAGATGCTCAAGAAGGCCGAGGAGAAGGGCGTCAAGATCCTGCTCCCCATCGACAACCGCGTTGCCGATCACTTTGGCGAGGACGCTGTCCCCGAGGTTGTCGCTTCCGACGCTATCCCCGACGATCGTGAGGGTATGGACATCGGCCCCAAGACCGAGGAGCTTTATGCCGAGGCCGTCAAGGGCGCCAAGACCGTGTTCTGGAACGGCCCCATGGGCGTCTTCGAGTTCGACAACTTCGCTCACGGCACCCAGGCTATCGCCGAGGCTGTTGCCGAGGCCGACTGCACCTCGATCATCGGCGGTGGCGACTCTGTCGCAGCTGTCAACAAGTTCAACCTGGCCGACAAGATGAGCTGGATCTCCACCGGTGGTGGCGCTTCCATGGAGCTCGTCGAGGGTAAGGCCCTGCCCGGAGTGGAGGCGCTTCTCGATGCCTAATCGCACCCTTCTTATCGCTGGTAACTGGAAGATGAACAACGACGTCGCCGAGGCCGCCAAGCTCGCCGACGAGCTGGCTCAGGCTCTGCCCGAGGTTCCGGCTGGCGTCGAGGTGCTCGTCTGCCCTCCGACCATCGACATCCCCACCGTTCACGCCCGCATGCAGGCTGCCCCCATCGCCCTCGGTGCACAGAACGTGTACTGGGAGGCCAAGGGTGCCTTCACCGGTGAGTCCTCTTGCGACATGCTCAAGTCCGCTGGCTGCACCTACTGCATCATCGGCCACTCCGAGCGTCGTGATTACTTCCACGAGACCGACGAGGACCAGAACAAGAAGGCCAAGGCTCTCGTTGCCGCCGGTCTTGTTCCCGTCTTCTGCTGCGGGGAGTCCCTCGAGGTCCGCGAGGCTGGCACCTATGTCGAGCACGTCGTGAACCAGGTCAAGGCTGGCCTTGCTGGTCTTGAGATCACCTGCCCCAAGCAGGTCGTCGTCGCCTACGAGCCCATCTGGGCCATTGGCACCGGCAAGACCGCTACCGCCGAGGACGCTCAGGAGGTCTGCGGCGCTATCCGTGAGACCCTCAAGGAGATGTTCGGCGAGGAGCTCGCTAACGGCATCCGCGTTCTCTATGGTGGCTCTGCCAAGCCTGGCAACATCGCTGAGCTCGTCGCCAAGCCCGACGTTGACGGCGCCCTCGTGGGCGGCGCTTCGCTCAAGGCTGCCGACTTCGCCTCTATGGTCGTCAAGGCAGGCGAGTAGGACATATGGCACAGCGTCATCTTCCTGCACTCCTGATTATCATGGATGGCTGCGGCCTTGCTCCAGCCGATGGTGAGAACGCCGTCGCCGCTGCCAAGACGCCCTTCCTTGATAGCCTGTACGAGAAGTACCCTCACACCACGCTCGGTGCTTCGGGCGAGGACGTGGGCCTTCCCGACGGCCAGATGGGCAACTCTGAGGTAGGCCACCTCAACATCGGTGCCGGCCGCATCGTGTTCCAGGAGCTTTCGCGCATCAACAATGCCATCAAGGACGGCTCCATCGCCAAGAACGAGGTTTTCGTCAAGGCTATGGACGATGTCAAGGCTGAGGGCAAGACCCTTCACCTCATGGGCCTTATGAGCCCTGGCGGCGTTCACTCCCACATGAACCACGTCGAGGCCCTGGTCAAGATGGCTGCCCAGCACGGTGTCAAGACCGTTCGCGTCCACGCCTTCATGGATGGCCGCGACGTTGACCCGCAGTCCGGTGCCGGCTACATGAGCGAGTTCTGCGCCTTCCTGGCGAAGATCTCCGAGGAGACCGGTTGCGACGCTCGCGTCGCCACCGTGTCGGGCCGTTATTGGGCCATGGACCGCGATAACCGTTGGGAGCGCATCCAGCGCGCCTACGACGTCATGGTCAATGCGTCCGATGCCGATGTCGACCCCGTTGCCGGCATCAAGGCCTACTACGAGAAGGATCCGCGCGGCGACGAGTTCGTCGAGCCCTTCGCTGCCCACAACGAGGGCATCCACGAGGGCGACGCGGCCATCTTCTTCAACTTCCGTCCCGACCGCGCCCGTCAGATGACCCGCGTGTTCACGGACAAGGAGTTCGACGGCTTTGAGCGCGAGCAGATCAAGCTTTCTCACTTTGTGACGATGACCGAGTACGATCCGACGTTTGACGTCGAGGTCGCCTTCCCCAAGACGTTCCCCGAGAACGTCCTGGCCGACGTTATCGCCGCCAATGGCCTGAAGCAGCTGCACACCGCCGAGACCGAGAAGTACGCCCACGTGACGTTCTTCCTCAACGGCGGCATCGAGGAGCCCAAGGAGGGCGAGGAGCGCGTGCTCGTCGCTTCCCCCAAGGTCGCTACCTACGATCTGCAGCCTGAGATGAGCGCTCCCGAGGTTACCGAGAAGCTTGTCGCCGCCATCAACGAGGATCGCGCTGATTTCTACATCGTGAACTTCGCGAACTGCGACATGGTTGGTCACACCGGTGTCTTCGACGCCGCCGTTAAGGCCGTCGAGGCTGTTGACGATGCCCTGTCCAAGGTTGTCCCGGCGATTCTCGCCAAGGGCGGCTTTGCGCTGATTACCGCCGACCACGGCAACGCCGATCACATGTTTGACGTTGCTTCTGACGGTTCCAAGCATCCGTTTACGGCTCACACCACCAACCGTGTACCGTTCATCATCGTTGATGAGAAGGCACAGCTCACCGGTATCGAGGACGGTCGTCTTTCCGATATCGCTCCGACCATGCTCACCATGGCTGGTATTGAGCCTTCCGCCGAGATGACGGGTCGCGTGCTCGCCACCGAGGCCTAAGAGAAAACGCCAAGCGTTTCTTTGAAAAGGGGTTGTCCATATTCGGGCAACCCCTTTTTGGTATTTCTGCCATATCTGCCCCGTCTCCGAGTGGCAGGTAGGGGAGAGCGGGGGATTGTGGTACAGTACTGGAGTTTAAACTGTTCTATTAAGGAGCTTATCTATGGGTCCGTTCCAGATTCTGCTGTTTGTCGTTTGGGCTGTCTCTGCCGTGGCGCTGACGATTCTCGTCCTGATGCATTCCGGTAAGGGTACCGGCGTTTCGGATATGATTGCTAGCTCGCTGTATAACTCCAGCTCTGCCACAGGCGTTATGGAACAGAACCTCGACCGCCTGACCGTCATCATGGCCGTCGTTTTTGCCGTGTGTGTCGTCCTGTGCATGTTCTTCTTCCCGCAGGGCATCGTCGGCTACTAAGCATCGGCGTATATACGTTTGCAATGGGTCTCGCAGGTGCGGGACCCTTTTTGTTTACATATTTGTAACAGAGTCAAAATATCCCCACATACTTCGCCCAACTAAAGAAATTCTTGACCGTTAACCGGAATTAGCCCCAAATCGTGCATAAAATGCGCTACTGTATTGCAAAACGTTGGCCTGTTGTGCATAACCAGCCATAGCAGCGGGCAGCGTTTTGATGGTTCGGATCGGATTGTCTCGACATGTGTCCGACTGAACATTTCTTTGTCCTATCTCATAAGGAGGATGGCATGGCTGATTCTATGTTCCACCAGCCCGTTATGGGTCGTCGCGCCTTTGTTGGCGGCACCCTTGCTGCGAGCTCCATGGCTTTTCTTGCCGCATGTGGCAAGAAGGGCGGCGACGCTTCCGGTTCTGAGTCCGGTTCGACGCTGAACTTCTACATCAACAACCCGGTCTGCATCGACCCCTACAACGTCCAGGAGGACCAGGGTACTCAGGTCGAGTATCAGCTCTTTGACGCTCTGACCTCTTACGACGCCGAGAAGGGCGAGATCGTTCCGCTGGCTTGCGAGTCCTTTGAGTCCAACGACGACGCCACCGAGTTTACCTTCAAGATCAAGAAGGCCAAGTTCCACAACGGTGACGACGTTACCTCTAAGTCCTTCAAGCTCGGTTGGGAGCGTCTGGTCAACACCAAGTCGGCCATCGCTACCGAGTATGGCCCTTCCGAGGTCTCCTATCACCTTTCCATGGTCGAGGGCTATGACGATCTGCTTGCCGGTAACGCCACCGAGCTCAGCGGTGTTACGTGCCCTGACGATGAGACCCTCGTCGTCAAGCTGTCTTCCGCTTACGCCGACTTCCCCTTCGTCGCCTCTCACCCGGCTCTGGCCCCGGTTCCCGAGTGCGCCGAGTCCGATGTCAAGAGCTTCTACCTTGCCCCGGTCGGTAACGGCCCGTTCATGATGGACGGCAAGTGGGAGGATGGCCAGGAGATCAACGTCAAGAAGTTCGACGATTACTATGGCGACAAGGCCAAGATCGATGGCATCCACTTCCAGGTCATCAAGGACATGGAGACCGCTTACAAGGAGTTCCAGGCCGGTAACCTTGATGTCTGCGACGTTCCCGTCGCTCAGATCGATGCCGCCAAGAAGGATCGCGGCGTGTCCAAGGACGGCTACACCATGGGTGACGGCGAGCGCATGCTGCTCGGCGCCGAGCCTTCCACCTACTACCTGACCTGCAACAACACGGCCGAGCCGTTCAACAACGCTGACCTGCGTAGGGGTATCTCCCTGGCCATTAACCGTGAGGCCATCTGCAAGACCATCTTCAAGGGTACCCGTACCCCCGCCGACGGCATTGTTCCTCCGGGCATCGATGGCTACAAGGAGGGCGCATGGGAGTTCTGCGCCTACGACGTCGACAAGGCTAACGAGTACCTCGACAAGGTTGCTCCTGCCGGTGCCAACGGTGACCGTGGCATTAGCGTGACGCTGTCCTACAACCAGGACGGTGGCCACAAGGAGATCATGGAGTCCATCATCGGCGACCTTGCCAAGGTTGGCGTTACCGCTGTCTCCGATACCCCTGAGTGGTCTGCCCTGCTCGAGCAGTACCAGAACTTTAACTATCAGTTCGGTCGTCTGGGCTGGATTGCCGACTACCCGATCATGGACAACTTCCTGTATCCGCTGTTCCACTCCGACTCCCTCGGTGGCGACAACCGCTCTGGTTACAACAACCCCGAGTTCGACGCCAAGGTCGACGAGGCTCGCACTACGGTTGACGACAAGGAGCGCGTCGCTAAGATGCAGGAGGCCGACGCAATGGTCGCTGCCGACTGCCCGGTCATCCCGGTGATGTTCTACACGCACACCATCGCCGGCTCCGATCGCATCAAGCACCTCTATGTCGATCCGCAGAAGCACGCCGATCTGGGTACCGCTGAGCTCGCTTAAGAGTTTGCAGCTTCCGTGAGGGTCAAGTATTTACGTAGACCTCATGGGAAACATACAGTTCTCCCTAACCTGGGGTAAACTGGCTGATGGTAATTTTGGGATGCCGGTCTGGCGATCGGCATCCCATTTAGGTTAATCCCTAGATAGGGGAGTGGTATGGGTAAGTACATCGTTAAACGTGTGCTTCAG
>URCU01000064.1:0-11098 GCA_900546425.1 uncultured Collinsella sp.
GTCAGATGTGTATAAGAGACAGGCCCCGGAGACCCTCCCAGATGGCCCCAAAAATTTTTTCAAAAAAGTTGTTGCGCACCGGACAGACTTCTGTGTATACTAATCCCCGCAGCGCACGCGAGCGGAAACAAACGCGAACGACTGCCTGGGGAGTTAGCTCAGTTTGGTTAGAGCGCCGGCCTGTCACGTCGGAGGTCGCGGGTTCGAGCCCCGTACTTCCCGCCAACGCAATTAAAGCCACGTCTTCGGACGTGGCTTTTTGCGTTTGATAGGACCTTGATCCCATCGGCCCCTTTCGCCCAAAACCAAATCCTTCCAATTCCCGGACAAGCTCCGTTTGAGGCATGTACTCAAACAAGGCGTTTGTTGCGCAACACCAGTTCAACGAAGCAGGGGGTTAGGTTATACTAAATTGCACTATGGGCCGTTTTTGATGCAAGAGGCTTCAAACACGGCATTCAGTGGGCACCCGTTTTGCTATTTGGGCGTCCATACGGTCATTGGCGTCTCGACGTAAGCTCGGCTCCGGAGCTCGTTCGAGCTGTTCCTATTCCTTGAAAGGGGAAAAATGGACATATCGAGGAAGACTGATTACGCCCTTCGCATGCTCGCGATGCTTGCCGAGGACCCGGAGCGTCTGCTTTCTGTTCGCACCGCCGCCGAAGAGGTCAATGTCCCGTATTCGTTTGCCCGTTCGATCCAACATGGTTTGGTTCAGGCCGGTATTGTGGAGAGCCTGCGTGGCGTCCATGGCGGCATGCGTCTTAAGGTCAGCCCCGACGATGTCACCATCCGCCAGGTCGTTGAGGCCGTTCAGGGCCCCATGGTCATGAACGATTGCACTGCGCCCGATGGCGACTGTGCACGCATGGGCACGTGCTGTTATCATCCCCTGTGGGCCGGAGCTCAAGCGCTGATGCGCGACTACCTCGATTCCGTTTCGCTGGGCGATATCGTCGCTCACCGCCAGTTCCCGGCCGTCGATTCCAAGTTCGCCGACCGCGATGCGTTTCCCGAGTACGCCACCTGTGCGTGCGCTTGCCGGGAGGAATAGCGCCGCATAAGGAGCATAGCCATGATTCAGGACCCCTTTCGTTCGATGATTCGTTCGGAAGGGGTCCTGCGTTATCGCGACCTTCCATGGCGCCGCACGCGCGACCCGTACATTATTTGGCTTTCCGAGGTTATGCTGCAGCAAACGCAGGTGCCGCGTGTGGAGACGCGTATGCCCGCGTGGCTCGACCGCTTTCCAACCGTGCAGGCGCTTGCCCAGGCCGCGCCTTCCGATGTTTTGGACGCTTGGCAGGGGATGGGCTACAACCGCCGCGCCCTGGCTCTTCATAGAGCCGCTCAGTGCGTTATGGAAGACTGGGGTGGGGAGTTTCCACGTGAGACGCGCGACTTGGTCGCCCTGCCCGGTATTGGCCCGGCGACGGCGCAGGGCATCCGATCGTTTGCGTTCGATCTACCGGGAGTGTATCTGGAGACCAACGTACGCACGGTCTTTCTGCATCATTTCTTTCCCGATGTGCCGGCCGTTCCCGATCGCGAGCTGGTGCCGTTGATTCAGGCCGCCTGTCCGGCAGCTCCCGGTGCGACGGCGGATGAGATCGCTCCCTTTGCCGTGCCGCTCGACGATGCCGACACACCGCGCGCATGGTATTACGCGCTGCTGGATTATGGCGCGTATCTTAAGAAGACGCTGCCCAATCCGTCCAGGCGCTCGGCGAGCTATAGCCGTCAGTCCAAGTTTGAGGGCTCACGCCGTCAAAAGCGCGCTCATATTGTGCGCATGCTGCTGGCGGCGCGCGATGGGCGGCCGGCGGGCATCACACTCGCCGAGGCCGTGGCGGGTGTCAACGAAATGGAGGCGGCAGCGGGCCGCGAGCCGGTCGAGCACGAGCTGGTTGCAGACATTTTGGCCGACTTGGAGCGTGAGGGCTTTTGCCGCGTGGAGGGTGACCGCTGGCTAAGCGTGTAGCCCACACGAATCTGAAGAACAGGATTGTAAGGTTTAAATTCTCGGCTTGAGGGCATCCTAAAGACAAGGCCGCTCGAATGCCACGGGCGGCATGTGTTGAAGGGAAGTACACCTATGGATTTTGAGAACTCTCAAACCAAGAAGAACCTCGAGACCGCTTTTGCCGGTGAGTCCCAGGCGCATACCAAGTATCGCTACTACGCATCTAAGGCCAAGAAGGATGGCTACGTTCAGATCTCGAATATCTTTGCCGAGACGGCGGGCAACGAGTCCGAGCACGCCAAGCTGTGGTTTAAGTATCTGCACGACGGCGCCGTTCCCGACACCCTGGACAACTTGCGTGATGCCGCTGCGGGCGAGAACTACGAGTGGACCACGATGTACGACGAGTTCGCCAAGACTGCCGAGGAGGAGGGCTTTACCGAGATCGCCGCAAAGTTCCGTGGCGTCGGTGCTGTCGAGCAGGCCCACGAGGAGCGCTACAACAAGCTCGTCGAGCGCATTGAGTCGGACGAGGTGTTTGAGCGCGAGGGCGTGAAGGTATGGAAGTGCCTGAACTGTGGGCACCTGCATGTTGGTGCCGAGGCGCCCGAGGTGTGCCCGGTTTGTAACCACCCGAAGGCGTACTTTGAGGAGCAGGTGGTGAACTACTAGCGCTTGGCGCTGGCTGCTGCGGGGCGCGGGGCGGGAGGCCGGATTGCCTTCCCTCCCCGCTCACGGCTCCGCAGGGTCGCGTTGAGGGAAGGCAATCCGGCCTCCCGCCCCGCGCCCCGGCGTTGGGTCGTCGCGTGCTCGTTACTGAAAAGCTGATTAGAAGTTTGCGTGCCGCCCCTTATGGGGCGGCACGTTTTTGTATGGGGACTGGTTGGGACGGCACCGTTCATGGGTGGGGTACACTGGGTAGCGACTTTTAGTTTATTTCCTGTTGTGGGGTGTTTTTGTATGGGTAAGAAGTCTCGGGCGCGGGTGGCTGCGGCGGGGACTCGCCTCGATCCTCATCGCGTGGTTGATGAGAGCAGTAAGGCTGCGCGTGCCGATAAGGAGAAGAAGGTCGGTGCACATGCTCATCCTGAGTGGGCGCCTCACCTCAATACGGCTAGCGAGGATTTGACTGCTAAGTTGTTTACTCTGGTCGAGGTTATCTTGGGCGTGGTGCCTGTGGTGGTCATTGGCTTGTTCTTGGCTTCGAAAGATGCCACGAGTGTGGATAAGCTCACCGATGTCTTTTCTCAAGACCCCTCGATGGTGGTTACGTTTATCTCGGCGTGTCTGCAGCCGTTTGTGGCGTACATGCTGTACATGATTTATCGCAAATACTGCGAGGGCGATGCGGGCTTTGCCGCCGGCAACCTGATCGGCCTCTTGTGCTCCGAGATTTTGTTGCTCAATATCCCGGGCGTTATCGGCATGGGCATCTTGCTGTGGCGTGTTTGGCGCAATGTCGCCCCGCACTTTGAGAGCTGGCTGTTTGAGCGCCACGCAATGGGCGTGCTGGTCGACATCGCGGGCTCGCTCGTGATTCTGGCCTTGGCGTTTTTGTGCGCCACCGCCGCCCGAGGTCTCGCGGGCATGTAGCCTGTCCTCACCGACCACGGAGCGCAGGGCGGGGAAACCTTTCCCTCTCGCTCACGGCTTCGCAGGGTCGCGCGAGGTAAAGGTTTCCCCGCCCCGCGCTCCGGCGTTGAGTCGTCGCGTGCTCGTTACAGAAAAGCTGATAAGAAGTTTGTGTGCCGCCCCTTTGGGGCGGCACTTTTTGTGTGGGGTCCCGGTCTTCACAATTTCCGTCAAGCTTTTGGTTAGGTTTTGGTTAGTTGGCGGGTTGGTGGAAGGGCAAAAGATTATTCGACAAAAAAGCTCAGAGAAAGTGCTGGTAGGGGAGTTGTTGAGGTTTTCGACAGCTTTTGTCAACAAGAAACTTTGCAGCTATTGCTACGGATTGCGTTGCCGTGGCCTTGGCGGTGCGGGATGCTGAGCGTAAGCGTCGAATGCTCCGATTTTGGAGGACAGCATGGATCTGTTTCTTGAGACCCCGCAGCGACAAGCTGAGCGCATGCTGCGTCAGCAGCAACGACTCATGGAGATGCAAATGCAAGGGGTAGCCGCTCAGCCCCCTGCACAAAACGCCGCACCTGCGGTATCGTCTGCGGGCGAGGTAGACCCAGGAGCATATTCCGTACAACAAGATTCATATGCGCAGGAGCTTGCGTTCGACAAGCGCCGCACACGTCACCGCCGCGTGGGCCAGCGCCTGCGCACGTTAGCGATGATCGTGCTGATCCCGTTGGGACTCGCGGCAATCTTTCTGGCCTCATACGCCCTCACGTGCATTCTCAACGGCGCCTCGCCCAATGAGGTGCTTCAGCACTTGGCAGCTCTCGGCCAGCGCCTAGGCGACGTCATAACAACCATCCGCGCCGGCTGGGAGAGTTAGCGTTTGTCGCATTAGGACTTCTAGGGTGTATGGATTATCGCCACGAGTAGAATTCTTGCATCCTTTGGGTCCTGTCGTGCAACTGAATAGTATTATTGAAGATGAATAATAATAGGATTTGCTATGTATAAGCAGGATTTAGAGCAGACTCTTTTGGGCATTGACGAAGAGGCGGAGCTGGAAATAGGTCCAAGAGACGACAGGCCGAGCGTTGTATTGGTGGGAGGAAGCGCTTTCATGCTAAACGATGTGACGAATCGGTCGGTTACGCATGACATTGATGTGTTTGAGGCAGACAGGTGCCTCCGCGAGATTATAGCTCGATACCCCGAGGTGAATGGTATGGCGGTGGCATATTGTAATCAGATGCCATTCAATTACGAAGATCGTTTGATTCCCTTGAAGATTGGGGCGCGTTTTATCAGGTACTTTACGCCATCTTTGGAGGACCTGGCGGTGATGAAGCTTTATGCCTATCGTCCGAACGACATCGTCGATCTTCATAGTCAGGCATTCGTTGACCGACTTGATTGGGATCTGCTCGAGCGGCTTATATTCGACGAGGGAGAGGCTCTGGCGTCGTCGCCCTCGGAGCGGAGTTATCAAGAGATGGTCTGCGCATACAGGCAATACAAAAAGGAGGTGCTCGGTTGAATCTGACTTTTGAGGGATTTTTGAAAGGCTATTGCCGAGAACTATCCGGACAGCAGTCGCTGAGTTTTAGAAAGCTGGTTGAGCAGGCGACGACGGTTGCGCCGCGCGTGGCGGAGCCTCTGTTTTTGCTCGCTTTGGCGCAGGGAAAAGCCGAATACGTTCTGGGTTTATCCGAGGGCTCGTGGATGGAAGAGAGCTATCGAGGTGTTTTGTCTCTGTATGGCCAAGCGGGTAGCCTGGCATCTCTATGCACCGAGGATAAGCTCCCCAATCGTTATGCCAACGTTTGGCACGCGTATAGAGGGGTGAAAGAAAAGCCAGCGGCCGACAGAAGGGTGAACGCCCTGATGAGAAAGAGAACACTGGAAGCATTGGAGGAATCGGGTGTAACGCGCTATGGCATCTGCCGTGCTCTGCACCTGAATAAAGGAAACGTATACGCATACTTGGCCGGCGATGACTCAAAGGTGAGCAGGAAAACGGCGCGCCGCATTATGGAATATGCGGAGGAGAGGGGCACCCAAGAAGGGGCCGGGCGCCCGGTGCGTGTGGCGGGGTAAGATTGATCGCGGTTTTTGATTGGTGATCGATTGAGTTTGTTGGGCGGAGTCTATGTCTGCTATTGATATTGCGCTTGTTGTGATTGCCTTGGTGGCGGTGGGGGTTGCTGTGGTTTGCGCCCTGCAGCTTAAAGGCCTTCGTGCCGAGTTGCGAGAGCGTGGCGGCAACGACGCGGAGACGCTCGCGGCGCTCGAGCAGGCCAACAACGCGCTCGACACCCTGAACGTCGCGCTGACAGAAACCCGTCGCAAGGCAAACGCCATCGCGCAGCAGCAGACGACCGACGCCGCCGTAGAGCAGCAGCGCTACCTGACCATCGCGCGTGAGTTCTCGCAGGCTGGCGACCGTATGGATGACCTGCGCCGCGAGACGGCCCAACAGCTTGGCGCCAACCGCGAGGGCATCGAGCGCCGCCTGGACAAGGTGCGCGAGACGGTCGATGCCCAGCTGGGCGCCATCCGCAAGGACAACAACGTGCAGCTCGATCAGATGCGCGCGACGGTGGACGAAAAGCTTTCCCGTACGCTCAACGACCGTCTGTCTGCATCGTTTAAGCAAGTGAGCGACCAGCTCGAGGCCGTGTACAAGGGCCTGGGCGATATGCAATCCATCGCCACCGGTGTGGGCGACCTTAAGCGCGTGCTGGGCAATGTCAAGGCGCGCGGCATTTTGGGCGAGGTACAGCTGGGCGCAATCCTGGCGGACATTCTTACGACCGACCAGTATCTGGAAAACGTGGCCACCAAGCCTGGCGCCTCGGAGCGTGTTGAGTTTGCCGTCAAGCTGCCGGTAGACGAGGGCGACCCCGTGCTGCTGCCGATTGACTCCAAATTCCCGGGCGATGCATATGAGCATCTGCTCGACGCCCAGGAGTCGGGCGACGCGGAGGCCGTTGCCGCCGCGCGCAAGACGCTCGATATGATGGTGAAGCGCGAGGCAAAGGATATTTGTGAGAAGTACCTGAGCGTGCCCGCGACGACCAATTTTGGCATCATGTTCGTGCCGTTTGAGGGCCTGTATGCCGAGGTCGTCAGTCGCCCCGGGCTTATCGAGACCCTGGGCCGCGACTATCACGTCAACGTTGCCGGTCCCAGCACCATGGCCGCCATCCTCAACAGTCTGCAGATGAGCTACCAGACGTTTAGGCTGCAAAAACGCACCGATGACGTGCTGCGCGTGCTTTCCGCCGTCAAGGCCGAGCTGCCGCGCTATCAGGCGGCACTGCGTCGCGCGCAGCAGCAGATCGAGACCGCGGGCAAGACGGTCGAGGGCATTATCACCACGCGCACCAACGTTATGGAGCGCAAGCTCAAGGACATCGACGCGCTGGAGGATACCGACCAGGCCGACGAGATTTTGGGGCTCACGTCCGCGGGCCTGCTCGCAGACCAAGAAGACAAGGACTAGCTGCACCTGACGGCGGGGCGTCTGCGCAAGCGCGGGGCGCGGGCGCTTTTCGTGTCGCGCATGCCTGAAGCGCGCTTCGGTGTGCAACAATGGCGTTTCGCCCTATCAGACGCGAAAGGAAACCCATGTCTCAGAGAAGCACCAGTCCACTCAAACGCTCCACCGTGCGCCGCACGCTGCAGCGTTTTTGGGACGTCACGCGCACACAGCCGTTGATCGTCTTTCTCTCGGTGTTCTCGTCGGCGGGCTACATCTTTTTGCTCACGTTTGCCAACACCTACGTGATGGCCCTTATCGTCGACCGCGTCCAAGCCGGCCCCGTGGCGGGCGGCCAGATGTTTGAGGTCTTTGGCCCTTACATTCTGGCGCTCGTGCTCGTTAACCTGGTAGGCCAGATTCTCTCCAAGCTGCAGGACTACACCGTCTACAAGCTCGAGATTGCGGGCAACTATCACCTGGCGCGCTTGTGCTTCGACACGCTCTCCAATCAATCCATGACATTCCACACCAGCCGATTCGGTGGATCGCTTGTGAGCCAGACGAGCCGTTTTATGAGCGGCTACACGGGTCTGGTGGACGTGACGGTGTATTCGCTCATCCCCACTATCACCTCGGTTGTCTGCACGGTGGCAGCGCTCGCCCCGGTGGTGCCGACGTTTACCGTGATCCTGGTGGGCATCATGGTCGTCTACATCGCGTTTGTCTGGCTTATGTACAAGCGCATCATGCCGCTTTCGGCCGCGACGTCCGCCGCGCAGAACAAGCTGTCGGGCGTGCTTTCCGACGCGGTCACGAACATCCTGGCCGTCAAGACCTGCGGGCGCGAGGACTTTGAGCGCGACCTGTTCGATACCGCCGACCGTGCCGCGCGCGATGCCGAAACGGTATCGATGCACGCTATGATGCAACGCAACTTTACGACTTCGGGCCTTATCGTCATTACCATGGCCGTGGTGAGTGTGTTCGTCGCGGGCGGCAACGCGTGGTTTGGCATCTCTGCCGGCGCGCTCGTCATGATCTTTACCTATACGTACAACCTCACCATGCGGCTGAACTACGTGAGCTCCATGATGCAGCGCTTCAACCGCGCGCTCGGCGATGCGGCCGAGATGACGCGCGTCCTGGACGAGCCGCGTCTGGTGGCAGACGACGCGAATGCCCCCGAGCTCAAAGTGACCGAGGGCGCGATTGATTTTGAGCACTTGAGCTTTGCATACCGTGACGCCGCGGCGGGCGAGAGTGTGTTCGACGATCTGACGCTCCATGTGGCGGCGGGCCAGCGCGTGGGCCTGGTGGGCAAATCGGGCTCGGGCAAGACGACACTCACCAAGCTGTTGCTGCGCCTGGACGACGTTCAGGGCGGCCGCGTGCTCGTGGACGGTCAGGATGTCTCGCGCTGCACGCAGCAGAGTCTGCGCCGCCAGGTTGCCTACGTGCCGCAGGAGGCGCTGCTGTTCCACCGCTCCATTCGCGAGAATATCGCCTACGGCCGCCCCGATGCCACTGACGAGCAGATTCGCGAGGCCGCGCGCCTGGCCAACGCGACTGAGTTTATCGACCGCTTGCCCCATGGCTTTGACACCATGGTGGGCGAGCGCGGCGTTAAGCTTTCGGGCGGCCAGCGCCAGCGCGTGGCCATCGCCCGCGCCATCCTCACCGATGCGCCGATTCTGGTGCTCGACGAGGCGACGTCTGCCTTGGACAGCGAGTCCGAGGCGTTGGTGCAAGAGGCGCTCGAGAACCTGATGCGCGGGCGCACCTCCATTGTGGTGGCGCATCGCCTGTCCACCGTGGCGGCGCTCGACCGCATCGTGGTGCTGGCGGACGGCGAGATTGTCGAGGATGGCACGCATGCTCAGCTCGTCGAGGCGGGCGGCGAGTACGCAAGCCTGTGGGGACGCCAGACCGGCGCATTTTTGGAGGCGTAAAGACCCCATACGTGGGACAATCGTGCCCATAGGTTTGTTATGCCGCTGAAGCGAGGAGTCGTTATGCCACGCGAGACCAATGCCGCCAAACGCGAGCGCGCCATCGAGGTGTGCGAGCGCCTCAACCGTCGCTATGGCCCGGTTGAGTGCTTTTTGGACCACGAGAATCCCTTTAGGCTACTCATCGCAGTGCTGCTCTCGGCTCAGACGACCGACGCGCAGGTCAACAAGGTGACGCCGAAGCTGTTTGCCCAGTGGCCCACGCCCGAGGCCATGGCCGGGGCAAGTGTGGCCGACGTGGCGGACACCATTAAGTCGCTCGGCTTTTATAAGAGTAAGGCCAAGCATGCCGTGGAGGCCGCGCAGATGATCGTTGCCGACTACGGCGGCGAGGTACCGGCCGACATGAAGGAGCTTGTAAAGCTGCCGGGCGTGGGGCGCAAGACAGCGAACATCGTGCTCAACGTGGGGTACGGCATCGTGGAAGGCATCGCGGTGGATACGCACGTCAACCGCATCGCGCACCGCCTGATGCTGAGTCCCAAGACTCACGCCAAAGAGCCGCTCAAGACCGAGCAGGATCTGCTCAAGATCTTGCCGCACGAGTATTGGGAGTCGGTCAACCACCAGTGGATTACCTTTGGCCGCGAGATCTGCGACGCCCGCAAACCTAAGTGCGACGAGTGCCCACTGGCAGACCTTTGTCCCAGCGTACGGGTGGTGCAATAGCTTTTTGCAAACTTTTTTGCAAAAAAGTCTCAAACCTTAGATATAGCTTGGTTGCGCAACCTTTTGAGTTTTTTTTCGGCTTGAATAGATGATGCAATTCAAATGTCTTCTTCTGCGAAGTGGTCGCGAAGAAGCAAGTCGGGAAAGGACGACCACATGAATAGGAAGCTTAACGCTGCTATCACAGCCGGTCTGAGCTTGAGTATGGTGCTCAGCTCCACGCCGGTTGCTGCTATCGCGGCGGAGACTGCCCAGAACACGAGTGGGGAGGCGGCTGCTGCCGCCGCTGACGAAAAGCATGTTGGTTTCTATGCTAACGGGGGCACTTTTGGCGACGGATCTCCCCTCCAGACTTATCCGCTGAATGAAGACGGCAAGATTAATCCGCCCCTTTCTCCGGTGCGCGATGGATACGTCTTTGACGGTTGGTATTATGACAGCACGTGTACCCAGGCTGTAGATTTTTCACAGCCCCTTCAGGGCGGTGCAGCTAACTTCATGCTGTACGCCAAGTGGACTGAGGCTCCCTCGAATGTGCTCGATGTGACCTACTCTGCCAATGGCGGTCAGTTCGCCGACGGCAACAACGTCATGCTGGGCCAGACTGACAGCAATGGCATTGCCCGTCAGCCGCTTGCTCCTACGCGCGACGGCTATGTGTTTGCCGGTTGGTATTATCACAGCGACGGCACCGACCAGGTTGACTTCAACCAGCCGATCGTCGGTGGCAGCAAGCATGTGACCCTTTTCGCCGCTTGGACGCCTGCGAAGCAGGACAAGACTGTCGATATCCTCTACGTCGCCAACGGCGGCACGTTCTTCGACGGCAACGATACCATGCGGGGTGTAACCGATACCGACGGTATCGCGCGCCTGCCGCTTCAGCCGACCCGCGAGGGCTATGACTTCGTTGGTTGGTCGTACGATCGCGACGGAAATGACCCCGTCGACTTCACGAAGGCTATCGTTGCGGGCAGCGGCCACGCGACCGTTTATGCCCAGTGGAAGCAGAACAACGAGAAGACGGTTCTCTACGTCGCCAATGGTGGCGCCTTCGCCGATGGCAATGTGGCCATGGAGGGTGTCACTGACAGCAACGGCGTCGCCCGCCAGCCCCTGGCCCCGACCCGCGAGGGCTACACCTTTACTGGTTGGACTTACGATGCTGCTGGCACGGAGCCTGTCGACTTCACCAAGCCCATCCCGGGTGGCGGTCAGCACGTTACGTTCTACGCTCAGTGGGCAGAGCTTGCTAACAATGAGAAGGACGTTCTCTATGTCGCCAACGGCGGTGTGTTCGCAGACGGCAACGAGACGCTCCAGGGCGTGACCGACGGCGACGGCGTCGCCCGCCAGCCCCTGGCCCCGACCCGCGAGGGCTACACCTTCGCCGGCTGGACCTACGAC
>URCU01000065.1:0-10874 GCA_900546425.1 uncultured Collinsella sp.
GTCGGCAGCGTCAGATGTGTATAAGAGACAGGTAGCGCACCTCATACGTACCGGCGGCAAGACCCGTAAGCTCGGCCGTGCCCTCGTCCACCGCCTGATACTCGTCAGCACCCTTGGCACGCCACTCCATCGTCGCGTCGACGCCCGTGACCTTGCCGTCACGCTTGCCGCTCACGGTCTCGGCCGCAGCCTGGACCACCGGCGCGCCCTGCGCGGCGTTCTTGATGGAGAAGTCGCACGTCAGGCCCTCGGTCGGAAGCGCGTAGTTGCCCGCGGCCTTGCCCGTCAGTGCGGTGAGGTTCGCTTGGTACGAATCGCCGGCCTCGACCTGGGAGCCCTCGACGGTCGCACCAAGGTCATCGTCGTCGATAACGTTGCCGAGCGTCGCCTCGGGGCAGTGCTCCTTGCCATCGTAAACAAACTCGCTGGTACCCCACTTCACAGTGAGCACGCGCTGGTTGATGGTGAACACGCCGTCAACAAACGTGATGTTGTAGTTGGGGTTTGCACCCTCGGGTTGCGTCAGCTGCAGAGCATAGCCGCCGTCGCGCACGTTGTCGTTATCTTCACGCTTAATCTCAATGCCCTGAAGGTTCTCGCCCTCGACAAGCTCGCCAGACGTGATCGCCCACGTAAACACGGGGTCGGCCTCGCCGTACGTCTTGGAGGAGGCATCGGCTGCGACCGTAATCGCACGCGGCTTGACCTCGAGAGTCACCTTACCCTCGGCCTTCACGCCGTCGATCGTTACCTCATAGGACACGGTCAGCGTGCCGACGTCCTTAATCTTGGGGGCCTCGGGGGACCAGTTCTTGCCGTCAGTGCTGTACTTTGCCGTTGCACCCTTGGGCAGACTCGTCGCATCGACCGTGTGATACGCACCGTCGTACTCATCGGAATAGCCAACGATAGCGGCAGCCGGAATTTCGACCTCGGCAAGCTTGTGACCGCAGACCTTGCACTTCTGTTGCTTGGAGCCCTTCTCGGTTGCTGTGGGGGCCTTGACGACGACCCACTCAAAGTCGTGCTCGGCCTCGTCGATCTTGTCACCACAGGCGCACTCGTGCCAATGCGTGCTGTCGTCGGAGAGCCACTCATCGTTCACGGCCTCGTGCTTGCGCACGCCCTCGACCGTGATGGCGGTATTCTCCTCGACATTGCTCAGGGCGAACCTTCCGCCCTCGTTCTTCTCGAGAACCACGCCGTTCGCCTTGACGGCAAAGTCGTCGCCCGCGTAGTAGCCATCGGAGATCTTAACCGAGAACTCTACGCTTTCGTGCCACTGCAGCCTGTTCGGGCTATGCCACACTATCGAGTACGCGTCATTTTTCTCAGAAAGACTGACGTTCAGGTACTTGCCCTTGCCGACATGCACTTCCACAGGCGTGGACGGCATGTAATTATCGGTCTCGGCATACCAGACCTGGTAGTCGCCAGCGGCAAGATTCTCAATCTTACCGTCTTCGGAAACCGTGGTCTCACCATCGGCGTCCCCGGCTTCGGTGCGGAACAGGCGGTAGGCGACGCCGCCGTGCGCGCCTTCAATCTTACCATCGCACTTGCCACGGATGGTCTCGG
Source organism: uncultured Collinsella sp. (assembly GCA_900546425.1). GTDB lineage: Bacteria > Actinomycetota > Coriobacteriia > Coriobacteriales > Coriobacteriaceae > Collinsella. The sequence continues at coordinate 1,579 of URCU01000065.1, forward strand.
CGGTAGCCTTCAGACCCTGGGGTTTCTCCTGCTCGGCCTTATAAATCGTGTAGGTATACTCAAGGTTTTCGGTGGGAAGGGCGTAATTCTTGATGACCTCGGGGTCACCGGCGAGGCCCGTCACCTTTGCCGGATAGCTACCGGCATCGATGCCCGTTGCGTTCTCGACCTCATAGGAGACCTTGCCCTCGTCGCGCTTGACGACATTGGTGGGCTCGACCTTGGGGCCCTGAGGCTCACCGTTATAGGTATACGTTCCGACCGTCCAGCCAACACCAATCTGGCGCGTGGTGATCTCGAACGTGCCGGTCTGGAGCGTCGGAGCATAGTTCGCCCGCTGGATCTTGTCCCACTTGTCGCCGACCTTGCTCTCCTCGATCGTCAGCGTATGGGTGCCCACGTTCTCGCCGGCCTCACGGTGAATCTTGAACCAGGAGAGCGGGTGGCCCTGAACAATCGAGCCCTTGATGGCTTCGAGTTCAAAGGTTGGATCGTCGAGACCGTACATCTTCGAAGCGTCCTTGGGCTTCACCGTCACCGGACGGGGATCGACCTTAAGCTCGACCTCGCCCTTGCAGATGCCCCCAGACGTAAGGGTCGCCTCAAACTCGATGGTCTTGGACCCAGCATCGCAGATGAGCGGAGACTCGTCACTCCACTTCTTCTCGCCCTTCTCGCGATACTTAATAGATGCAACAGTCTCGGTGTCAACCGTTACGCCGTGCTTTTCGCCATCGTAGATGCCCGAGTAGCCGGTAATGCCGAAAGCCGGAATCTCGACAGACTCGCGCTCGTAGCCGCACGTCTTGCAGCGCTCATGCTTGGAACCGGGCTTATCAGCCGTAGCGGCCTGGTCGACGACCCACTCAAAGTCATGCTCTGCGCGGTCAACGTCCTCCTTGCCACAGGTGCAGATATTCCAATGTTCGGCGTCGTCGTGCTTCCAACCGCTACCGTCGGCCTTCTTAGGGCCGTCCTTGACCTCAACCGTCAGGGCCTCGGAGGCGTTATGGTTACGGTCGGCCTTAAGGCGAACGCTGTATTTGCCAGCGGCGAGGCCCTTAACCGACGTCTCGCCTTCGGCAATCCGCTGATAGTCGCTGGCAACCTCGGCTTTCCACTCGTAGGCGCTATCAATCCCGTCGATGCTGCCGTTCGCCAAGGCATGCCCGGTCGCGGCCGTCGTCTTGACGTCCTTGGGAGCAACCTGATCGGCGGGAGCGATCTTAATCTCGAGCTCGCCCTCCACCGGTACGTAGTCGGGTGCGGTAATACGGTACTTAATTGTCTCGGCGCACACGTTGTCATAGATATCGCGCGTGACATTGGTATAGGAGGGGATTCGGTCTTCGTACAGCGAGCCACCATCGACGCTATATTCGATTTGCATGCCCTCGGGGGCGTTGTCGACCGTCACCGACGGCGAGTGAGCCTTGCCATCATAGGTGCCGTCAAAGCCCTTGGCCTGAACATTCTCGAACTGCGTGCCGTAGATGCTCCAGTAGAAAAACTTGCAGGAGTAAATTGACTCGTAGGATGCGAAGTTTCCCAGGCCCCAGAGCTGGCTCCGGTACGCACCTGGATCTTTCTCCGAAACCGATTCGCCCCAAGCGAGGCGTTCGAAATCGACGCCCTCTTTAAGCTCAATCCATTCGTCGCCAAGCTTATACGTCACCTTAATGCGAGGCGTTATCTCCTCGCCCGTCCACTTATAAGACGGAACGTCGTTGAGCACGTCACCGTTGCTGAACCTGACGTTATCCTTCAGCTTGTCGTAGCCAATGATTTCGACCTTGCAAAGATCCTTGCGGTTGGAGTCCTTCTCCGCAAGCGAGGCAGGGTTGATCTTGAACACGCGCTCGAGCGTAACATCGTTCTGCCCCTCGACGGCAACCGTCGCCACCACGCGATAGGTGCCCGCATCGCACGGCTGCGACCCTTCCATCTCGATGCCCACGGTGTCATTCTCATCAGCGCAACGGTAAAAGCGTGCGCTCACAATCTTTACCTTGCCCTGGGCCACAGCGTTGTCCTTTTGAGACGGCTTAGTCGTAGCAAGCACGGCGTCGCGCTGTTTGCCGTTGTAGGTAAAGCTCAGGTCGCCTCTCTTGGACGACATCAGCGAGATCGTCTCGCCGTCCCTGGAGTAGACACAGTGTGAGGCCTCATACTGTCCGTTGCACGTAGCCGCGATGCTGTACCCATCCTTGTTGGCGGAATAGGTCCACTCGTGCTCGTGCTTGCGATGGATGACCTTGACTTTGCCACCGGTAACGTCGTATGCAAGGTCGGCGTTGGCAAGCTTGAGCCTGCTCGCAAGATCCTCCTGCGAAAGACCGCTCGTGCCAAGGTTCACATAATCATAGTAGTAGTACTGCTTATTGGACTCGGGATTAAACTTGGTATCGTCGACAGACAGGACGGCTTCGCCCGTAAAAGACTTATCGACGTGAACCTTACCATTGCCACTGACATCGGATGCGTCGACGCCCTTCGCCTTGGCCGTAGTGACCTTCGTGTTGCCGGCGAGCGTCACAGAACCAAGGGCATAAATTGCGCAGCGCTTCTCGTCCTGACCGCTTATGTCGCGACCGTTGAAATAATCAGAGGGGAACACGAACGAATCGTCGATAACCGTACCGTTTATGGTGCACGACGCATCCTTTGCCACCGCAATGGCACTCGTCATGTGCATCTGATATTGAATATCCCACACCTTGAACATATAAGAGCAGGGTCCATTCCATGACGCGTTATTTGTTGAACGAATGCTGCAGTTATTCAGAGCAACTATGGCATTTTTGACGCCAATATTGCCCGCATGCACATGACCGCTCTCAACCTTCATCTCGTCGCATGCAATCATTCCTTGACTGTTGTTTTCGAACGTACAGCCGTTCAACGTAACTTTTGGAGTCTTCGACCGCCCGACCACGCTCAAGGCGCCGACGCAGTCATCACTATTATTTTTAAACGTGCAGTTGACAAACGTTGCATCCACCGCGACCTGGCTGCCTCTGATAGTCACAGGCGCCGGCGAGGCTTCGTAAATTTCATTACCCTGGTCAACCTTGAATGCGTTGTTCTTGCAGCATTTCCAACCGCTGACATTCACGTTCGTGAAGCCGGCCGTCTCCCCCGCACCCATAGTTCCATAGAGCGTGATTGCCCGAACGGTATCTTTGTTATCGGCCCTTGAAACAAGCTTGAGGTTTTTCACGGAAAGGTTGAGGCTCTTGCCCGTATTCGGCTTATCGACACCTCCACGCGCTTCGTAATCGTTGCTATCGCTCAAAAACGTTTTTCCATCGCAGCGGACCTCGGTCGAGGTGCCTGAATCGCCGATGAACTCGACATAACCGCCCTTAAGCACAAAGAGGGGGTGCTGCGAATACGTAAGGTCGCGCTTAACGGTCAGCGGACCGCCCAGAGACGAGCTATCGGTGAAATATAGGCGGGTCGGATTCTCCTTGGTGCCGCCCTCGACCTCATAGTGGTCGATATCAACCGTGCCAGCAAACCGATAGTCTTTTCCGCCGGAAAGTTGGATTACATCACTTTCGCCATACGAAAGCTCGCTTTTCAGGTGCGTCGGTTTGATCGCGCCCTGCGGATACGCCTCCGCTACCGTAGGCGTGGCGAGCGTCGTCACCGCACTCCCAAGCGCCAGCGCTGCAGCCAGCACGCAAGCAGCAAGTCTGCGCATCCCCATCTTCTTCTCCCTCATCGTTCAGCTCCCTTGCCCCTATGCTTTCGCGATGTCCGATATCGCTTGGCGCGGCCGGCATGGTCCCTCGCCAGCCGCCAGCTCAACTTGACATATATATCCACCTGGTATTGTGCAACCGCATGTTTTGACACCCTGCTGCTCGGCGTGAGTTGCGTACCGTGAGGCGCAAACGGAACGCACCCCCGCGGGTGGCGCGTGCACGATGTGGCACAATCGAGGTACTAAGGGGGCCCAATATGCTCAAAATCATCGCCTGCGACGACGACGTCGCCTTTCTAGATAACCTGCACCGCATGATCAACCGCTGGTCGACCGAAACGGGCACGGCGGTCGATGTTGCACTCGTCACGCGCGGCGAGGACCTGCTAGCACGCCATGCCGCATCGCGCGCCGACATTATCATGCTCGACATGATCATGCCGCTCGTCAACGGCATGGACACCGCCCGCGAGCTGCGCCAATCCGATACCGCCGTGCGCTTGGTGTTTCTGACCTCATCGCCCGAGTTCGCGCTTGAGTCCTACGAGGTCCGCGCCTTCGACTACCTGCTCAAACCCGTGACCTACGAGCGCGTGGCTCAACTGCTCGACGAGCTATCGAGCCTGCGTCCGGCAGCGACCGACGAACTCGTCATCAAGACGTCCTTTGGCTACCATGCCCTGCGCCTATCCGATATCGAATATGCCGAGGCTCGCAACAAGCACGTGGTCTTCCACCTGCGCGACGGCCGCGATATCGAGGCGCTCGAGCCGTTCCGCAGCATCGAGGACCGACTGACCCAAAACGCGACCTTCTTTAAGTGCCACCGCAGCTACCAGGTCAATCTGCGCAACATCGACCACTTTAACCGCACGGAAATCGTCATGCGCTCGGGCGCGTGCATACCGCTCGCGCGCAGCTGCAAGCAGGGATTCCAAGACGCCTACTTTGCGGTGCGGTTCGAGGGCGGGAGACGCTGATGCTTTCCTCGGCAGAACTGGTACTTTGGGCAATCCACCATGCGACGACGTTGCTCTTTGGCGTCTTTGCTTCGGCGGCGCTGTGCGGTGTCGAGATCAACGGCCGCCATTCGCTCGAGCTGGTGGGGGTCGGCGCCGCAACCGGATGTGCATTCGGCCTCGCCAATGCCGTCGGCGGCGAGCTTTTCGCCCGACAGGCCTATCCACTCGTCGTGCATCTGCCGCTTGTCGTCTACCTGTGCGTACGCTATCGCCTGAGTCCGCTGCTCGCCATCCTGGGCGTTACCAGTGCCTACCTGAGCTGCCAGTTTAGCAACTGGGTGGGCATCGCCGCATTCGCCGCCACCAATTCGCAGGTCGCGTACTACGTGGCGCGCATCATCACCACGCTCGGCGTCTTTGCCGTCTTGTTGCATTGGGCAAGCGAAATTGGCCCCCGCCTGGCGATCAAAAGCCCCACCGAGCTGGAGATTCTGCTCATCCTGCCGCTCGTCTACTACATCTTCGACTACGCCACCAACGTCTATACCACGCTCTTCCACTCGGGCTCGGTGGTAACCGTTGAGTTTTTGGCGTTCGCCCTCTGCGCCTTCTACCTTATGTTTCTTGCCGTCTACCTTCGCGAATACGAGGCAAAGGAAATCGCCGAGCGCGAGCGCTGGATGCTCGCGACCCGCGACAGTGCGGCCATCAAAGAGCTCGAAGCCTGGCGCCAGTCCGGACGCGAGCTCTCGGTTCTCCGTCACGACATGCGCCACTACCTGCGCGGTCTAGCGGCCCTGATCGAAGAGGGTCACACCGATGAGGCGCTCGAGCGCATCGACGCGCTCTGCGAGGCCAACGACCGCACCGCCGTGCGCCGCTACTGCGCCAACGAAACGGTCAACATTGCGCTCTCGTCGCTTTCCGCGGACATCAACGCGCACGGCATCACCGCCGACCTGCGCGCCGCCGTGCCCGAAACCGTCCACGTGAGCGATGTCGATCTGTTCAGTGTGGTATCGAACGCCCTGGACAATGCCATCGCCGCAGCGAGCGCCGCCCCCGAAGGCAAGCGGTTTGTCGACCTGGACCTTCGCTACGAAGACGGTCAGCTTCTATTGCTGGTTTCCAACACGTTTGGCCGTGCGCCGCACATGGTCGACGGCGTGCCCGTGGCTCAGCACACTGGGCACGGCTTTGGCACCAAGAGCATTAAGCTTGCCGTCGAGCGTATGAACGGCAACTGCCAGTTCCGCATTAACGGCGACCGGTTTGAGCTGCGCGCCGTGATGTAGGGGCTGCCGCCAGCCTCGCTACAGCGGTGCAGCCGCCGGGGTCAGCTGCTTAATGTAGGCCCACATGCGCTGCTTGGCGGCCTTGTCGGTGAGCGCCGCCTCAAAACCGTCGAGCGCCAGCACGCGGCGCCCCTGCACATGGGCGACCAGGCCGGGCTTGAGCATGGCGGTGTCAAAGTCATCAATTGCCACAAGCATATCGGCATAAGTCTCGCGCATGACATCGGCCGCACTGTTGTCCAGCAGCAGCACCGCCTCGGGATCCAAGGTCTCCAGCGCCTCGCGGAACAGGTCGCACGTCAGGGCCTCGCCCGCCGCGACCGCTCCGTCGCCCGCGCCGGCGACGCTTGCCAGCACGCAAAAATCCTCGGGGGCATATCCGATGGCGCCGAGCGCCTTACGCAACGCGGCGCCATCCGCGCCGGCAGCCAGCTCGCCGCCCGAGCACTCGGCTTCATCCAAATCGCCTTTGACCAGCACAATCGGCGAGCATGCGTTGCCCGCGATACGCACACCGCGATCTGCAAGCGACGCGAGCTCCTGCTCGGTCGCCTGAGCGATGGCTTCTTTTTTCTGGCTTTGTGACGTGGGCATGCGCTCTCCAATCATTTGCGTGCCCACCATTATATAAAAGAGCCGCCCGCGAGTGGTTGCTTTACGAGCCGCTGGGTATAAGCACGGTCGTACTGAGTTTTACGCGGCCGAGCCGCGTTGTATTATGGAGGTCACCATGGCTGACATTAAGCAGATTACCCCCGAGAACTTCGACGCTGTCGTCAACGATAGCCTGCCCGTACTGGTTGATTTTTGGGCCCCGTGGTGCGGCCCTTGCCGCTCGCTCTCGCCCATCGTAGACGAGGTTGCCGACGAGCTGACCGGCAAGCTGGCCGTGGCCAAGTGCAACGTCGACGACAACCAGGATCTGGCCATGAAGTTTGGCGTCATGAGCATCCCCACGCTGATCGTCTTTAAGAACGGCGAGGAGGTCGACCGCTCGGTCGGCGCCTTACCCAAGGCAAGACTTCAGGCACTGCTGGAGAAGCATCTGTAATACGCTTGTTACTTGTCTGCCGTCCATGAGCGGTTTTGCACCGCTCGCCGGAGTGCCAAACGCAAGGCATGCGACCACGGATAGTATGGTAAACACAAACAGCCCCCAGTGAACGGGTGCGAGTCAGACGGACTCGCGCCCGTTTTCTTATGCGACGGCGCCCAAGGCGGGCGTAGTAGAATCTGAACCACCATATCGCCCCACACAAAAGGAGATTCCCATGCATGACGTCGGAATGAACATGAGCCAGCTTGCCATGAGCGTCAAGCAGGTCGACGACACCATTGAGCTCGCTCACGAGTGGAGCCATCAGCTGCTGCATGCGACCGAGAACTTTGACATGGAGCGCATTGGCGCCAAGCTCGAGGCCGCCATGTCTGCGCTGCACGAGGCGCACGATGCGCTCGAGGGCTACGAGGAGGCCATCGAGGCAGATCACAACTCCGTCGGCTCTGTGAAACTGGTGTAACGTGGCCGAGCACGAGCACTCGCACGATTACGGTGCGGACGACGATGCGAGCTGCCGCTGCAGCGGCTCCAGCTCCGAGCTGGTCCGTTTTTCGGTCACCGCGCCCGACGACCTGCTGCGCCGCTTTGACGAGCAGATTGCACGCCGCGGTGACGTGGCCAACCGTTCCGAGGCCGTACGCGATCTGATTCGCGCCTCGATCGCCAAGGAGCAGATGCGCACGCCCGACGAGCAGGTCATCGGTTCGCTCACCATGATCTATGACCACCATACCGGCGATCTGACGCGCCGTCTGGACGAGGTGCAGCACGACTACACCGACGAGATTGTCTCGACCATGCACGTGCATCTGGACCACCACAACTGCCTGGAGATTCTGGCGCTCAAGGGTCGCGGCAAACGCGTCTACGAGCTGGCGGACCGGTTGCTGGGGCTACGCGGCGTTAAGCACGGCGAGCTCACCTGCGCCGCCACCAAGCAAAGCCTGGGGCTCTAACAACACACACTTCAATGAAGGGGAGCCACATGCGGCATGTGCATATTCATGTGACGGGCATCGTGCAGGGCGTTGGCATGCGGCCATTTGTGTATCGCGAGGCTATGGCGCATGGCATTTGCGGCTGGGTGCTCAACGCGGGCGATGGCGTGCACATCGAGGCGCATGCTTCGGTCGAGGCACTCGACAGCTTTGTCGCCGCGCTGTCGGAGCACGCGCCTGCCGCGGCCCGCGTTGAGCATGTCGCTGTTGCAGACCTGGAGCCCGACACTTGGGATGCCGACGATGAGCAGGTCTTTCGTATCGTAGCGTCGCAGGATCACACCATGCACACGACGCTCATCTCCCCCGATATCGCCACCTGTGACGACTGCCTGCGCGAACTGTTCGACCCCGCCGACCGACGATATCACTACCCCTTTATCAACTGCACCAACTGCGGGCCGCGCTTTACCATCATCCGGTCGCTGCCTTATGACCGAGCGGCCACGTCGATGGATTGCTTTCCCATGTGCCCCGAGTGTGCCGCAGAGTATGGCGACCCGCTTGACCGGCGCTTTCATGCGCAGCCCGATGCCTGCTTTGACTGCGGGCCACATATTACCTGGCGCGAGGCGGCGGGCGACATGGAGCTCGAGGGCTCGGGGGCGACGCCAGCCGTCGGCAGCACGCGCGAAACCAGCGATGCCATTATTGACCGCTGTGTCGAACTGCTGGCCAGCGGCGGTATTGTCGCCATCAAGGGCCTGGGCGGATTCCACTTGGCATGCGACGCCTCCAACGAGCAGGCGGTAGCCGAGCTTCGCCGCCGCAAGCGCCGCAGCAACAAGCCGCTTGCCGTTATGGTGCGCAGCCTTGCCGATACTGAACGCCTGTGCCACGTCGATGATGCCGAGCGCAGCTTGCTAACCGGTAGCATCCGCCCCATTGTGCTGCTGCGCCGGCGCGCTGTTGGCAAGGGAGATTCCCCCGACGCCCTTACACTCGCGCCATCCGTCGCGCACGATCTGCCCGAGCTCGGCGTCATGCTCCCCTATACACCGCTTCAGCATCTGCTGCTTGCAGCTGCCGCGTCGCATGACATGCACGCGCTGGTCATGACCAGCGGAAACCTGAGCGAGGAACCTATCGAGACTGATGACGGCCTTGCCTGGGAGCACCTCGTTGCCTCTGGCATCGCCGACGCGCTGCTCGGCAACGACCGCGCGATCCTCTCGCGCTACGATGATTCCGTGGTGCGCGTGGTCGGTGGGGTCGTTATGCCCGTTCGCCGCGCTCGCGGATATGCGCCTCGGCCGTTGCCGCTGCCGGCAC
>URCU01000066.1:0-10767 GCA_900546425.1 uncultured Collinsella sp.
TCAGATGTGTATAAGAGACAGGAGGACGTCGGCGATAACCTGCTCGCTGGTGAGTTCCACGCGGCGGGCGATGGCCTCGGCCGTCACGCGGTTGTCGCCGGTGAGCATGCGCACGTCGACGCCAAGCGAGCGCAGTGCGGCGATGGCCCCGGCGCTCGTCTCCTTGACCTCGTCAGCCACGGTGACGGTGCCGGCAAGCTCGCCGTTCTTGGCAAAGAACAGAGGCGTCTTGCCTTCGGCGGCAAATTGCTCGGCAAGGACCGCGGGCACGGTAACGCCCAACTCGTTCATCAGGCGCACGTTACCAGCGGCAATGGCGTTTTGCCCTTCGCGCGCCGTAACGCCTCGTCCGGGCACGGCGGCAAAGTCCTCGACCATGCGCGCGACGATCCCGCGTGTCTCGCACTCGGCCATAATCGCCTCGGCCAGCGGGTGCTCACTCGAGCGCTCCAGCGCGGCGGCCAGCTTGAGCAGCGCCTTTTCGCTCATGGCGGGCGAGCCGTCGGCGCGCGTGGCTACCACGATATCGGTTACGGTAGGCTTGCCGCGGGTGACCGTGCCCGTCTTATCGAGCACCACGGTGCCCACGCTGCGCAGATTCTCCAGCGCCTCGGCGCTCTTGAACAGAATGCCCATCTCGGCGCCCTTGCCGGTGCCGACCATAATGGCGACGGGCGTGGCCAGGCCCAGCGCGCACGGGCAGCTGATCACCAACACGGCCACGGCGGAGGTGAGCGCCTCGTTCACGCTACCGATCAGTGCCATCCACACCACGAAGGTCACGACCGAGATCATGAACACCACGGGCACGAACACGCCGGCGACCTTGTCGGCCATGCGGGCGATGGGTGCCTTGGTGGCGTTGGCGTCCTCGACGAGCTGGACAATCTTGGCAAGCGACGTGTCGGCGCCCACACGCGTAGCGCGGAAGGTAAACGATCCGGTGCGGTTGACGGTGGCGGCGTTAACGGTGTCGCCGGCGGTCTTCTCCACGGGGATGGACTCGCCGGTGAGCGCGCTTTCGTCCACGGCCGAGCTGCCCTCGAGCACCACGCCATCGACAGGGATGGACTCTCCGGGGCGCACACGCAGGACCTGGCCGGGCAGAATGGCATCGACGTCGACGGTGGCCTCGGTACCGTCCTCGGCCACGACGGTCGCGGTCTTGGGCGCCAGGTCAATGAGCGCCTCGATGGCGCCGCCGGTCTTGGATTTGCTGCGTGTCTCGAGATATTTGCCTACGGTGACCAGCGACAGGATCGTGCCCGCACTCTCAAAATACAGGTTGTCCATGCCCGTCATCATGGCCTCGTGGACCTGGCCCGCGGCTAATTGGTCGGCCATGATGAACATGGCGTAGAGCGACCAGGCGATGGAGGCGGTGGCGCCCACGGCAATAAGGGCGTCCATGGTAGGCGCGCCGTGTGCGAGTGATTTAAACCCGTTGATAAAGTACGCGTCGTTGACGTAGACGATGGGAATGAGCAGGACGAGCTCGGTGAGCGCGAGCGTCATGCTGTGGGTGTGGTCGGTGAAGATGCCGGGCAGCGGCCAGCCGAGCATGTGCCCCATGCCTATGTAGAACAGCGGGATGAGGAAGATGATTGAGATGATGAGGCGGGTGCGCATGGCGGAGGCGGCGGCCTCCAGCTTTTTGGTGGGCGACTCCATATGGGCGGCGCCGGACCTGGCTTGCGTACTGCCGTTTTGGGCGGCGTCGGTGCCCGTGCTGATGGGCGAGGCCGAGTAGCCCGCGCGGTCGACAGCGGTGCAGATATCGTCGGGGGAGACCTGCGCGGGGTCATAGTCGACCATCATGGAACCGGCGAGCAGGTTGACCGCGACGCTCTCGACGCCGTCGAGCTTGCTCACGGCGCGGTCCACATGCGCCTGGCAGGCGGCGCACGTCATACCGCTCACGTCAAACTTATCTTGAGCCATGGCTTCTCCTTTCTGTGGCGTAGTGTCGGAAATGTTAACCCACCGATACTATACACCCATACCCCCTGGGGGTGTCCAGTACAGTACAGAAAATATGAGTTTTTGTTACAGATGAGGGCGGTTGGTTGGCCGATGGACCGTCCCAACCAATCATCTCAATCTGTAACATCTAACAGGGAAAATGGGCTCTAACTGTTACAGATCGAGATTTTGTTTTGCGTGGCTGGGTTCTGTCTTGATTTGTAACAGTTAGGCCGGTTTTTGCTGAGCAGCTGTTACAGATTGAGACAATCGGCCCAGACCCGCCCCGTCCGCCCTGTCATCTGTGGTTTACGTGGGGGCATGCGGAGTACGGGTATACTAACCGGCGGCGAATCTGCTCCATCGCTTAGAGCTGCTGCGTCTGGACGGCGCGTGATAGGGCTGCCAAAGCGATCGCCAGCGTGCTGAGCAACGTCCTCTCTGTGCGCACCTGTTTTTGTATGTATTAGCGCACTACCAAGCACGCTCGCGCGGCCGCATGCCGTGTCCATAACGCGTGCAGATAAGGAACAACAACATATGCGTAATTCTGTATCCGACGTCACGGACGCCGAGATTCTGGACGAGACCCGCGAGGCCATGACCCAGGCTGCCTTCGATGCTGTCGACGAGGCCAGCGCCGCCGAGACCGTCGAGTCTGCGACCGAGAACCTGCCCGCCTTTGACGAGCTGGGACTTTCGGACGAGATGCTTCGTGCCATCGAGAACCTGGGCTACACGGCGCCTACGCCTGTCCAGGCTGGCTCGATCCCCGTGGTGCTCGAGGGCCGTGACCTGCTTGCCGCCGCTCAGACCGGCACCGGCAAGACGGCCGCCTTCTTGCTGCCGACCATGAATAACCTGGAGCACATCGCTCCGCCCAAGCCCGTGCGCGAGCGTGGCGGCCGCAACCGCCGTCGCGGTGCCAAGAAGCCCGAGGGCAACGGCCGCGGCCCCGTGATGCTCGTCATCACCCCCACGCGCGAGCTTGCCCAGCAGATCGATGAGGTCGCCGGCAAGATTGCCGACGTCACCGGCCATGTCGCCGTAACCGTCGTGGGCGGCGTGAGCTACAAGCCCCAGACCGCGGCGCTCAAGTACGGCTGCGACATCCTGGTCGCCACGCCGGGCCGTCTGGTCGATCTGATCGAGCAGGGCGCTTGCCACCTGGACGAGGTCAAGGTGCTGGTACTCGACGAGGCCGACCGCATGCTCGACATGGGCTTTTTGCCCGCCGTCCGTCGTATTGTGCGCGAGACGCCGGCCGAGCGCCAGACGCTGCTGTTCTCGGCAACGCTCGACGAGGAGGCCGTGGGCGAGATCACCGACCTGGTGAGCGACCCGGCCCGCGTGGAGATCGCGCCTGCCACGTCGACCGCCGACACCGTCGACCAGTTTGTGTTCCCGGTGTCCGTCGAGGCCAAGAACAACCTGCTGCCCGAGTTCCTCAAAAAGGAGGGCCCGGAGCGCACTATCGTCTTTATGCGCACCAAGCACCGCGCCGACAGCTGCTGCCGTCGTCTGGAGCGCAAGGGCATCAAGGCGGCCGCGATCCACGGCAACCGCAGCCAGGCCCAGCGCGAGCGCGCGCTTTCGGCCTTCCGCGACGGCACCGTTGACGTGCTGGTGGCGACCGACGTGCTCGCCCGCGGCATCGACATCAGCGACGTGCGCTACGTCGTGAACTTTGACGTGCCGGCAGAGCCGACCGACTACATCCACCGCATCGGCCGCACGGGCCGCGCCGGCGAGCTGGGCTGGGCCATTACGTTTGTGACCGAGCAGGACGTCGATGAGTTCTACGAGATCGAGAAGCTCATGGACAAGACGGCCGACATCTACGAGGCCGGCGACTTGCATGTAGGTCCCAACCCGCCCGCGGTTGACCCCGAGCGCGACCCTGCGGCCTTTACGGTGAAGAAGAAGACCAAGCGCGGCAAGTCCAAGAGCAAGAAGAAACTTGAGCAGGCACGTCGCGACGGCAAGCGCAACGGCGACGATTACGGCGATGTGGCCGGTCGTTCCAACCGCGGTCGCGACGAGCGCCGCAGCGACGGCGAGCGTCCGAGTCGTCCCAAGCGTGGCGGTAAGACCCGCGTGCGCGAGGGCGTTCAGGCTCGCGTGGACGAGGCCGTGGAGAGCGTGGCTCGCGAGGTGGCTGCCGAGGAGCGCGGCGGTGCTGACGCCGTCAAGCAGGCCCCGCGCGGCAACCGTGCCGAGCGTCGTGCCAAGCAGTTCCAGGGCGAGGCGCATCGCCGTCGCCGTGAGGACGAGGACCGTGGTGGCCGTCGTCGTGTTGAGCGCGAGGACGAGGGCCGTGGTTCGCGCGGCGGCAAGCGCGGCTCGGGTGACCGTCGTCGCTCCGGTCGCGATGACGAGCGCGGCGGGCGCGATGAGCGCCGTGGCGGCGAAGGCCGTGGTTCGCGTGACGAGCGTGGTACCCGCGGCGGCAAGCGCTTTGACGAGCGCGGAGGCCGCGAGGGCGGCCGCGGTGGTGAGCGTCGCGAGGGTGCTCGTGGCAACGGTGGCCGCAGCGGCGCCGGTCGTTCGAATGAGTCGCGCGATCGTCGCGACCCGCGTGCCAGCCGCGATCGTCGCGATGACTGGCGCAACTACGACGACACCCGCGAGGAGCGCCGTGGCGGCTATCGCGGCGGGCGTGGCGGCAACCAGGCTGGCTCCCGTGGCGGTCGTGCCGGCGGTCGCGATAACCGTGGCAGCTATGGTAACAATCGTGGCGGCAAGCGCGGCGGCAGCTCCCGTCGTCCCGGCGACGGCGGTGGCAAGCGCAAGTAACATACGCGTCGCGCGGTAAGGCGAGATGAATTTGGGTCCCGAGCAGACTATGCTCGGGGCCCTTTTTGTGGGCGCAGTTTGAGGTGGGCCGGCCCCCTCACGAAAAAGCACGGAGACGGTCGCGGCAAGAGATGTGGGCTATCGGCTTAGTTGGAGATTCGCGTATGCGGGGTTCTGGCATCGACGGAGAACGTGAAGCTCCCCACCGACGCACGGTGGCCGCAGTGCCCGGGCGGACACGCTCGGGATTCCGCTCGCTGCCTGGCGCCCTTGCTGCCATCTGACTTTCACGCTCGCATTCTCTTGGATACGAGCGTGTTTTTCACGGCGCGCACGGGTCCCCCGGGGCGCGCCGTGCATTTTTGGGAGTATTCAGCAGGCCGGGGTGGCTGCATACGCGCCGGAAGTGTCTTTTTGGGCCAGCGAGATCATTCGACAGACAATTTGGGTTGGCGGATGGCGTCCGGCGCGGCGATAACACGCGTTTCGCGCCGCGCCGGGTCTCAAAACGACGCCGATCGCGTGGCTTCCCCGATTTGCGGCGTCGCCGGCGGGGGCCACGATGCTGAATACTCCGGTTTTTGCACGGTCCAAGCGGGGGTACGTTTGGACGGGAAGGGGCACCCCCGTCTTTTTATGCATGGCGCAAGCGAAATTATGCAAGACAATAGGGCGCCGTGCGCCGGATACCCAGATTGGGGGTGACATGCGCCGCGATACGGGGTCGGGTGCCCCATCGGGAATAGCCACGAGGGTTACAAAGCTATGGAGGCATCCAAATGTCGCCTAAATACCGTTTATCGAAGAAAAAATACCGTTCATCGGTCATAATGGTTGTTCCGGCTTTGGGCTTGTCTACAATAACTCCCGTCAAAAGAAATGCGGAAGGTTACCGAGTCCCTCGGACGTGGGCCTAACCAAAGTCTTTGAACGGGTGTGTCTCTATGGATGCATTCGCTTGATTTTGGTTGGGCTATATTTATGAAGGGACATACCACCATGGGTTTCTTTTCTCGCCTGATGGGCGGTTCGGATGAGCAGAAGACTGCAGCTTCCGAGTTCGAAATCCTCGTCCCGTTTCCGGCGAGCTTGTTCATCTAGAAAATACCAATGACCCCGCTTTTAGCAGCCGTGCTGTGGGCAATGGCGTTGCCGTGGTTCCCCAAGAGGGAACGGTGTGCGCTCCTGTTTCCGGCACCGTTGCGGCGCTGTTTCCGACTGAGCACGCGCTGGGCATCATGTCCGACGACAGCTCTGCTCAGGTGATGCTGCATATCGGAATCGATACTGTTAAGCTTGAGGGCAAGGGCTTCCATGCGCTTGTTGCACAGGGTGACCATGTCGACGCGGGCCAGCCCCTCGTCGAGGTCGATTTCGACACGGTCCGCGCCGCCGGCTTCGATCCCACGGTCTTCGTTATCGTGTGCGAGCGCTCGGAGAACTCGACTCTTCGTGAGCATGCTTCCGGCCCTGTTGCTGTTAAAGAGCCTGTCGTCTGGCTTTCCGAGTAAATTCTTGTGGTGGGTACCGTGGTTATCAAGCGAGTTTTTAACAACAACGTCGCAATGGTCACTTCGGACGATGGCTCCGAGCTCATCGTCATCGGACGAGGCCTCTGCTTTGGCCGTCATGCCGGCGATGCCATCGACGAGGCGTCGATCGAAAAGACCTACGCGTTGCAGGAGGGAACTTCTCAGGACTCGCGTACGATTGACCGCTTGGCACATCTTTTGGAGTCCATCCCCACCGTCAACCTCGTGATTGCCGAGGACATTGTTCAGATGCTCCGTCGAGAGCTCAATGTTGATATCAACGACAAGATTCTCATTGCTCTCGCAGACCATATCAGCCTTGCTTTGGAGCGCGAGCGCAAGGGCGTCTCCTGTGAGAATCCGTTGCTGCTCGAGATCCAGCAGTTCTATCGCAAGGAGTACGCGCTTGCGGGCCGTGCCCTGCAGATTATCAAGGAGTATATGGGCATCCAGATGAGCGAGGAGGAGCAGGGTTTCATTACCTTGCATATCGTCAACGCCACCATGCCGCAGCGCTCTGACCGCCTGATTGTTTCGGTCCAGCTTGTTCGCGACGTGCTCGCAATTGTTTCCGAGCGCTATGCTACGACCCTCGATGACACCTCA
Source organism: uncultured Collinsella sp. (assembly GCA_900546425.1). GTDB lineage: Bacteria > Actinomycetota > Coriobacteriia > Coriobacteriales > Coriobacteriaceae > Collinsella. Next base: position 6,897 of record URCU01000066.1, read on the forward strand.
CTGCCTTACGAGCGTTTCGTTCGTCACCTGCAGTTTTTCGCACAGCGAGCGCTTGACCCCACGGCCGGGCAAATCAATGGCGACGCGCTGTTCCGAATCGATGAAACGGCGTATCCGTGCGCATTCTCGTGCGCGGACGCCATAGCCGCCCACTTATCGTCTACCTATAACGTTGTTGTTACCGATGCCGAGAAGAGTTATCTCGCGTATCACATTGTTAACCTGCTTGGAGAACCTGGTCTCTAGGCATAACGTGTCCACACATCGATTGATATAAGGCAAGGCTCACGGTCTTGTCCAGGGCACATCTGTCTTAATTTGCGGAAAAGGAAGGGGAGTACCGCTATGACCGCAAAAAAGAAGTTCAATTTCAAAGCGCCGTTGGAGGTGTTCGCGAAGTCGATCGTCCAGCCGATGATGTATCTCTCGGTTGCCGGCATCCTGCTCATCGTGGGCATCATTCTGACCAACAAGACCATCTGCGCCATGGTCCCTGTGCTGGGCTTCGGTCCGTTCCAGCTCGTGGGCGCCGTTGTCTATCAGTCGCTGATGTTTATCATCAACAACCTCTCGATTCTGTTCTGCGTGGGCATCGCCGGCGCCATGGCAAAGAAGAACAAGGGCCATGCTTCGCTGATCGCCCTGATGTCGTTCTTCCTGTTCCTGCAGGCTAACAACATCGTGCTCAACGCCACCGGCTCCCTTGCCGATGCGAACGGCATGCTCGGTCTTACCGGAACCGGCCAGGCCACCGTTATGGGCATTCAGGTGCTCGATACCGGCGTGTTTGGCGGCATCATTCTTGGTTGCATCGCCGGTGCCGTGTTCAACAAGTACTCGAACAAGCAGTTCCCCATTGCCCTTTCGATGTTCTCGGGCGTTCGCTTCCCGTTCCTGATTATGATCATCATTTCCTGGATCATGGGCGCTGGCTTCTGCATCGTTTGGCCTCCGGTTCAGGGTGCCATCTCTTCCGTTGCCGGCATCATTAAGGAGTCGGGCAACATCGGTCTGTTTATCTACGGCATGCTCAACAAGCTGCTCGTTCCCACCGGTCTGCACCACCTCATCTACACCCCGTTCCAGTTCTCCGATGTGGGTGGCACCCTGACACTGGGCGATCAGGTTATCGCCGGCGCCTATCCCATCCGTGTCGCCGAGATGGCAATGACGGGCCAGCCCTTCTCCGATAGCACCTACTTCAACAGCTACACCTTCAACAACCTGTGGCCCTACATCGGTATCGGTCTCGCCTTTATCTTCACCGCTTACAAGGGGAACAAGGATAAGACCAAGGCCGTTATCATCCCGCTGATCATCACCGCCGTGCTCTCCTGCGTGACCGAGCCCATGGACTTCCTCTTTGTCTTTGCCGCTCCCGTGCTCTTTGTCGTTCACTCGGTTCTTTCCGGCGTCTTCCTGGTCCTGCTCAAGGTCCTCTCCGTGCCCGCTTCGACTGCAGGCGGCATCATCAACATCGTGGTCTCCAACCTGGTCCTGGGTGTCGATAAGACCAACTGGCCGGTTATGCTGGTGCTTGGAGTCGTCAACGCCGCGCTGTACTTCTTCCTCTTCACCTTCCTTATCAAGAAGCTCAACCTTCACACCCCCGGTCGCGAGGAGGAGTCCGAGCTCGCCGAGTCCGTTGCCGAGGGCGAGGCCGCCGCGTCTGTCGCGGTGAAGCAGGGCGCTGTTGCCGCAGCTCCCGCAGAGGGTGTCGATGCAGGTATTGCCGACCTGGTCGCAGGTCTTGGTGGCAAGGACAACATCGAGGAGCTCGAGAACTGCTTTACGCGTCTCCGCGTGAACGTTAAGAACCCGGACCTCATCAATGAGGACCTCATCAACCACGTGCCCAACAGCGGCATCAACCGCAACGGCAATAATATCCAGATCATCTTTGGCATGAAGGTCGCCGAGATGCGCGACAAGGTCGAAAACGCAATTGAGAAGGAGCAGTAAACAATGATCATTACTCTGTGTGGTGGCGGATCCACCTTTACCCCCGGCATCGTCAAGTCCATCGCTCTGCGCAAGGACGAGCTCGACGTTGACGAGATTCGCCTGTACGACATCAACGAGGAGCGCCAGCGCAAGATCGGCGTGCTCGTGGACTGGATTTTGCACGAGGACCTCGGCCTGGACATTAAGCTCACGGTGACCACCGACAAAAAGACGGCTTTCACCGACGCGAGCTTCGTGTTTGCCCAGATGCGCGTGGGCGGCTACGCCATGCGCGAGCAGGACGAGAAGATTCCGCTGCGTCACGGCTGCGTGGGTCAGGAGACTTGCGGTTGCGGCGGCCTTGCCTACGGCATGCGCACCATCTTCCCCATGGTCGAGCTGATCGATGACGTTGAGAAGTACGCCAAGAAGGACTACTGGATTCTCAACTACTCCAACCCTGCCGCCATCGTCTCCGAGGGCTGCCGCGTGCTGCGCCCCAACGCTCGCATCATCAACATCTGCGACATGCCGATCGCGATCATCGACGTGGTTTGCGCCGCGCTCGATATCGACAAGAAGGATGTCGAGTACGATTACTTTGGCCTCAACCACTTTGGCTGGTTCACCTCGATCCGCCACAAGGGCGAGGAGGTCCTGCCGCAGCTGCGCGAGTACATCAAGGAGCATGAGATTCTGCTGCCCGATTCTTATCTCAAGGGCATGGGCTCGCTCATGGCAAAGAAGCCCGAGGAGACCGCCGACGAGCATCCCGAGCAGAACCGCCACACCAAGGGCAGCTGGTACTACGTCTGGAAGGGCGAGTACGAGATCATGGAGTGCTTCCCGGAGTACCTGCCCAACACGTATCTGAACTACTACCTGCAGCAGAAGGAGTTCGTCGAGCATTCCAACCCCGAGCGCACCCGTGCGAATGAGGTTGAGGAGACGCGCGAGATCGACGAGAGCACGTTCTATGCGGGCAGCCACGGCGACTGGATTGCCGACCTGGCCATCGCTCTGAAGAACGACACCAAGCAGCGCTTCCTGGTCATTTGCGAGAACAAGGGCGCTATCCCCAACATGCCCTACGACGCTATGGTCGAGCTGCCTGCCTACATTGGCAAGAACGGCCCCGAGGTCATCAGCCGTGACAACATTCCTCTGTTCCAGCAGGGCCTCATGATGCAGCAGCTGAACTCCGAGAAGCTCGTGGTCGAGGCTACGATTGAGGGTTCGTACGAGAAGGCACTCAAGGCCTTTACGCTGAACAAGACCGTGCCGTCGATGAAGGTTGCCAAGGAGGTTCTCGACGACATGATCGAGGCCAACAAGGGTTACTGGCCCGAGCTTAAGTAAAAGCAACAGGGTCGCTGGCCGCATACCATGAGCAATGCCCCGTCCACGTGATTGCGTGGGCGGGGCATTGTCATTTGGTGCAAGGAGTGTCCCCGGGTGCCGGCAGAGAAGGAACGTTCCTAAGTGCCGCATTGTGGGTAACGCGTTTTATCAAATATGGCATTTATCTGCGGTAATGTTCTATTTCACCGCTGAGGGTGACATTTTATACCGCCTGCCGAACCGTGTGGAGACCTAACAACTTTTTAGCTCAGTGTTGTGCGTGTAGCAACTTCGCCCGGCCTCGCCTCCGGGCTGCCGCATGAGAGGGGATCTTATGGCACGACTGCACGTAATGGAACGCAGCCACGCTCAGGCCGTCATGGACGACCTGCACGATGCGCTCGGACGTCGTCTGGCGGTGAGCTCGCTCGCCCCGTGCCCCGTTGAGTTTACGGCAGCGCTCGTCAACCTGTGTTCGACACAGAGCTGCGGCAAGTGTACGCCCTGCCGCGTGGGCCTGAGCGCGCTGAGCGACCTGCTCGCCGATGTGCTCGAGGGCCGCGCCGACGAGTCCACGCTCTGTCTC
>URCU01000067.1:0-10594 GCA_900546425.1 uncultured Collinsella sp.
TTTTTTCAAGCAGAAGACGGCATACGAGATTACTACGCGTCTCGTGGGCTCGCGCTACGTCTTCGACATCTAACATCCACAGATAGAACAACATAGAACAACTTTGGTGAAATGACTTCACGGGCGTTATTACACGTGTTATAAATAGGACAACATAGAACGACCGCAGGTACGAGCTGTCGTCGTTCAAAACCGCCGCACAAGGAGGGGCATCACCATGAACGCACACGATCTGATTCAGGAAATCATCGAGCGCAAGGGCAAGATTGAGAACGTCTTTTGGATCGCCTGCGGCGGTTCGATGATCGACCTGATGCCGGCCAACGAGCTGCTCAAGCGCGAGGCCACCACGTTTACCTCGACGGTCTACACGGCACGCGAGTTTTGCCTGATGGCCCCCAAGAGCCTAGGGCCGAAGTCGCTCGTTATTGCCTGCAGCCACAGCGGCAACACGCAGGAGGTCGTCGACGGCTGCGAGATGGCGCTGGCCGCCGGTGCCGAGGTCGTCGCCATGACCGACTGCGAGGGCTCCAAGATCGACAACGGCAAGTGGACCACCTGGGTCTATCCGTGGGGCGAAGGCGTGCCGCAGGCCGAGGTCCCGCAGGGCATCGGCGCCCTGATGGCTGCCGAGTTGCTCGACCAGCAGGAGGGTTACGAGGCGCTTGCCGACATGTACGAGGGCCTCAAGCAGATGGATGCGCTGCTGCCCGCCGCCCGCGAGAAGGTCAACGCCGAGCTGGGCGCCCGCTTTGCCGAGCTCTGCCAGCAGCACAAGTTCTTCTATATCCTGGGCTCCGGCCCCAACTTTAGCCAGACCTACGCCATGGCCATCTGTTCGCTCATGGAGATGCAGTGGCAGCACTGCTGCTACATCCACTCCGGCGAGTACTTCCACGGCCCGTTCGAGGCCACCGAGCCCGGCGTGTTCTACTTTGTGCAGCTCGGATCGGGGGAGTGCCGCCCCATGGAGGAGCGCGCGCTTGCATTCCTCAACACGCACACCGATACGGTCATGGTGCTCGATGCGCTCGAGTACGGCGTGGGCGACGTGCCCGCCAGCGTGCGTTCGTACCTGGAGCCGATCTTCTTCTACAACATGAGCTGCGAGCTGCGCGCCGCCCGCGGCAAGGTCTTCGACCACAGCCCCGAGGTTCGTCGCTACATGGGCATCGAGCAGTACTAGGTACCGGGAAAAGCATTCACCTTCGATTCGCAAGTGAACAGCGTGCGTAAAAAGCGGGCCGCGCCGGGGATTTCCGGCGCGGCCCGCTTGGTATCGCGCTTAGATTCGCAAGGTTGCGGCAGCCAGCGGCCTACTTTGCGTCGTAGGCCTCGGCGTCCCACCAGTCGAGCTGGGCAATGTTGTCGCGGATGTGCTGGCAGCTCTTGTGGAAGCCCTCGAGCTCGTACTCGGACAGGTCGAGCGTGTAGACCTCCTCGACGCCCTCGGCGCCGATCACGCACGGCAGGGATGTGAAGATGCCCTCCTCGCCATACTGGCCGGTCATAAGCGTGGAGGCGGAAAGCACGGCGTGCTCGTTGTGAAGCACGGCGGCGCAGACGCGCGCGGCGGAGTTGGCGACGGCGTACTCGGTGCACTGCTTGCCCTGGTAGGTCACATAGCCGCCTTTGCGTGCGAGTTCCTCGACTTCCATGTGGTCGAAGGCGTACTTGTCGGGGTTCTCGGCCTGAAGCTCGGTGAGGCTCTTGCCGGCGATGGTCGCGGCCTTAAAGGCGGCCAGCTGGCTAAAGCCGTGCTCGCCGATCATGTAGGCGTCGATGGACTTGGGGCTCACGCCGACCTTCTTGGAGATCTCGGTGCGCAGGCGGGCGGAGTCCAGACCGCAGCCCGAGCCGATGATCTTCTTGGGATCGTAGCCGGTCAGGTGCCACAGCTCGGTGCACACGACGTCGCAGGGGTTGGAGATGCTCACGAAGATGCCGTCAAAGCCGGCGTCGACGATGCGCTTGGCAAAGGTGCGGGCGGCGTCGGTGGTAAAGAACAGCTCGCCGTCGCGGTTGCCAGCTGCCAGCGCGACCTTACCGGCGGCGTTGACGATGACGTCGCAGCAGGCCAGCTCCTCGTAGTGGTCGTAGCAGTTGACGATCTTGGTGTTATACGGGACAAACGAATGGGAGTCGCGCAGGTCCTGGACCTCGGACGTCACCTTGGCCTCGTTGATATCGCACAGGTACAGCTCGTCGGCAATGCCCTGCATAAGCAGGCTGTTGGCGACATGTGCTCCTACGTGGCCCTGGCCGACCACACCGATCTTACGCGTCTGGTACATATATGTATCCTTTCGGCCGAGTTTTTCGCGTCGAACCATTGTAGCGTCCAGCTGACACTTTGCTAGACTAAAGCGCCGTAGATTTTTAGGACATGCCTTAATCTCTACTTTTGGAGTGATTTGGGCCGCTGACGGCATCGCTGGGCGATGTGCTCGCGCGGATGGGGCCGCTCGTTGTACCATAGCTGCAACTGACTCGTAAGGAGCATCCATGCCCATTCGCATCCCCGACGCCCTCCCTGCCGCCGCGCAGCTCGAGAGCGAGAACATCTTTGTCATGACCGAGTACCGCGCGTTGCACCAGGACATCCGTCCGCTGCGCGTGCTCATTCTCAACCTCATGCCCACCAAGATTGCCACCGAGACGCAGATCATGCGAAAGCTCTCCAACACGCCGCTGCAGGTGGAGGTGGACCTGCTGCGCACCAAGACGCACGAGGCCACGCACGTAAGCGCCGGCCACCTGGAGACGTTCTACCGCACGTTCGACGACATCCGCGACATCCACTATGACGGCCTGATCATCACGGGCGCGCCGGTGGAGCAGATGCCGTTCGAGGAGGTCGACTACTGGCCCGAGCTCTGCCAGATCATGGATTGGTCCACCACGCACGTGCACTCTACGCTGCACATTTGTTGGGGCGCGCAGGCTGGCCTGTACCATCATTACGGTATCCAGAAGTACGACCTGCCGGCAAAGGCGAGCGGTGTGTTCGAGCATTATCTGGTGAAGCCGCAAAGCCCGCTGGTCCGCGGCTTCGACGACCGTTTCTATGCCGTGCATTCGCGCAACACCGATGTGCGCCGCGAGGACGTGGAGGCCGAGCCGCAGCTTGAGGTCGTGGCCGTGTCTGACGAGGTGGGCCTGTACATTGTCAAGTCGACCGACAGCCGCCGCTTCTTTGTATTTGGCCACCCCGAGTACGATACCGACACGTTGCGCCTGGAGTACGAGCGCGACGTGAAGCGCGGCCTCAATCCTCAGGTGCCGGCGCATTACTTCCCGGGGGACGACCCCACCGCCGAGCCGCGTAACGTCTGGCGCAGCCAGGCTCAGCTGTTCTACACCAACTGGCTCAACTACTACGTCTACCAGACCACGCCCTACGACCTGGCCCGCGCCGGCGAGGAGCACTAGGCTGTAGCTGTGGTTGCTGCTGCGGCCGTTGCTGTGCTCGCGGCGTGACGAACGTGGATTTTCGGACACACGAGCGTGGATTTTCGGACGTTTACAAATCGAGCGTGGATAATCTCCCACTTTTGGCCGAGGAAGGGGCCAAAAACGGGAGATTTTCCACGCTCGATTTTTCTGTAGCTGTCATGCCGGCGGCCTCATTACACGTCGAGTGCATACGGGCCACGTTGCAAACAAGGTAGTTTTGAGCCACAGCATATTTTCTTTCAAAGAAATCGACGGCTTTAGAGGCGCCAAATTGTGGAGACAGGGACCTCTCGACAACTACCCTACCTGCAGATATAAGCCATCAGCCTAAAACGTCCAAAACCGTCAAGTATTTGGTCAGCGCCCGGACAGCATTTGGTCAGACTTCGCATGAAACCGTCTGGTACGTTTGCGCCGTTCCAAGAGTTGGGAGGCGACATGGGAAACATGACGGCGAATCAAAGACTTACAAGCCACATTAAAGCGTGCGAACAGCAGATGAGCTGCGTGTACGCGCGCACGGCGGCGGAGGCAAAGCAGATTGAGCGGCGGGCGGAGGCGGGAAGTCTAGAGGCGGTCATGCCGGGGCTGTATGCGCGTCCGGAATACTGGTCCGAGCTCAAGTTTCGGCAGCGTTATCTGCATCGGGTGCGGGCGCTTGCGCAAAAGCACCCCGACTGGACATTTTGCTCCTATACGGCGGCTGTTATCTATGGCCTTTCGGTTTCGCATGCCAATTTGACGCACATCCATATCGCCGCGATGCCGGCCCAATCGACGACGCCGGGCTCTCAGGTCATTCGTCATCGCTATGCTCGTCAAACACGGGCCACCCAGATGGATATCGCCGTAACCGATATCGATCAAACGATTACGGATTGCTTGGTCGATGCATCGTTTGTCGAGGGACTGATCATCGCGGATTCGGCGCTCCATGAGCAACTTTTGTCGAAGGAGCATCTCATTGAGACGGTCGATAAGCTTGGCCTGAATCGTCGCGGTGTTGTGATGGCGCGCGGGGTTGCGCGGTGTGCCGATGGCCTGTCGGAAAGCGGTGGCGAGTCCAAGGCACGTGCCCTGATGATCGAGCGCGGCTGGCAGACGCCGGAGCTGCAAGTTGAGCTGTTCGACCCGGTTGAGCCGGGACGGCCGTATCGCGTCGACTACTTGTGGCGCGTGGGCGACCAGCTGATTATCGGTGAGTTCGACGGATTCGTTAAAAGCGAGAAAGCGGCGGAGGAGGGCAAGCTCGCAAAGGCGCAGTTCGATGAGCGTCAGCGCGAGTCGAGGCTTTCGCTGCTTGATAACTGCAAGATCGTGCGCTTGTGCTGGGATGATCTAAGGGATCCGACAAAGCTCGATCGCAAGCTCAAGGTCGCCGGCGTGCCGCGTGCGTGCTGAGGCAGTTGCAGGGCGTTTGGCTGCACAAGCGTGGAAAATCGGACGGACGAGCGTGGATTTTCGGACGCTTGTTGAATGAGTGTGGATAATCTCCCGTTTTTGGCTCGTAAGGGGGCTCAAAGTGGGAGATTTTCCACGCTCATCTTGCGGGTGCGATACAGCGGCGGCTAGGCGCTGACGATGTTGGGCAGTGGCAGATCGTGGGCGTCGGTGGGAACGTGGTCGACACGCTGCTCGTCAAAGGCGATGCCAATGATTTGGCATGCGGGCGAGAGCGTGGGCAGGTAGCGGTCGTAGCAGCCTCCGCCGTAGCCCAGGCGCGCGCCGGTGCGGTCGAAAGCCACGAGCGGCACGATAATCATGTCGAGAGCCACGGCAGGCACGGTGGGGAAGCGGCTGCTGTCGATGTCCGTGGCTGCGAAGGCCCGCGTAGGGTGGGCGATAAACGGGGTCTCGGACGCATCGCCGGCAGAGACTGCCCGCATGCACATGCGCTGGCCACAAGCCATGGCGTCTGTTGCCGAGAGCATGCACGGATAGGCTACACGCCAGCCACGCGCGACGGCCGCGGCGGCAAACGCGGCTGGGTCGACCTCGGAACCCATGGCGGCATAGACGGCAACGGTGCGTTGGCCCGCAGTGTCGCTGGACTCCATCAGCTCAACAAGCCGCGCGCAGATAACGGCAGACTTCGCTGCCCGCACATCCAAATCAAGAGCATTGCGCTGGGCAATCACCGCCTGCCTCAACTCAGCCTTGTCCATCCCAACCTCCTCTAGCAAACCTACCAAAAAGGGACAGGTTTATTTTGGCAGGTTTTATCTGGGCAAACGCGATATGGGCAGTAAAGCCACCGCAAATATGCCTGTGAACTGCGCCCTTTGTGGTTGTTTGGGCTTATGCGGTAATGCTATAACGCCGCAGCAATTGCTTCAGTCACAAACTTATTGAGTGACTCACCCTTCTTTGCCGCTGCCAGCGCTGCTTGCTTGTGGAGCTCAGAGCCCGTTCTTACGTTGAACGACCCCTTAAAAGCCCGCTCGGGTTCCTTGCCCTTCTCGGCGCAAAACTCAAGGTAATCGTCGACGGCGTCGTGGAAGCATTGCTCCACTTCTTTAACCGTGGAGCCTTCAAATACGATTGCGTCCCTAATGCCGGTGACCATACCTGTTAGCACATGCTGTTCGGCATCGAACTCGACTGGGGCGAAATAACCCTTGTATGCCAAAACGTTACTCATGACTACCTCCGACATCTTGCAGAAATCGAACGATGTTTCGAATGGTCCCCGCTGTCAATTCGTCAGATGGATGCGGCGCGTGCATTACGAACATCCTGCCATCTGATGGCCTGTAGAAGCGAACGCGCGATCCGGATGTCTTGCCTTTGTTGTCCATTTCAAAGCCATATGAAGCCATGACTTTTAAAAAATCGGTATACCGATACGTCGAGGGGCAGCTAAGCAGTTGGGCGATGAGTTTATCGGTCCGAGTCATCCCGCCTCACATTCTGCAACTATATCCTAGTTGCAATTTAAGTCCGGTGCAAGCATCCCTACTATAGAACATGTGTACGTATAGAACAAGTGTTCGAACCAACACAAAGGCACCTGTGAGCTGCGCCCCTTTGCGGTGGTTTGGGCTGAATGTTGCGCAACAAGGGCTGTGGCTTTGGGTTTACCTTCATGGTGGAAGGAATGAACCGAAAGGAGCCCGCCATGTTTTGTCGCTCGTGTGGCACGCCGCTTGTCGACGACGCCCTCTTTTGTCCCGTCTGCGGCGCGCCCGTAGCACCCGACCAGGTCGCGGCTACGCAGCAACCCCAGCCTGCCGCGTCCGTCCCTCAGCAATACGTGCCCGTGCAGCAGCCCGTGCGGCGCAAGCGTTCCAAGAAGCCCCTCATCGCCCTTGCCGCGGTGCTTGCCGTGGCGGCGGGCATCGGCGGTGGCGCGCTGTTCTACTTCACCCAGATTGCGACCACCCCAATCGACGAGAAAACCTTCCCGGATAGCGGCATGCGTGCGCTTGTCTCGACCAAGTACGACACGAACGGTGACGGCCGCATCTCGCGCGACGAGGCCAAGGCGGTGACGTCGGTCGAGCTGGACGGCGTCGCGTCGACGCAGGGCCTGGGCAAGGTGTTCCCCAACGTTACCAATGTGGAATACGGTGGGGGCAAACTCGTCAACCTGGACCTCTCGGGCTGCGGTGACCTTAAGACCGTCGAGCTTAACTCGGCGAGCAACGTCACCGTCGTTAACCTGGACGGTTGCGACAACATCGAGAAGCTCGGCCTTTCAAATGCTGGGGAGCTCAAAAGCATCGACCTTTCGGGCAAAAAGAAGCTCGCCACGTTGGCACTGCCGCAGGATACGAAGGTTAGCGGCATTAAGGACACACAGCTCGACGAGTTGTGGCTGCCGATGTCCTACGAGGGTACCGATAAATCGGACCAGTACGGCGATATCTACGAGATCGAGCGCGACGAGAACGGTTACGTCACGGGCTTCACGTCCGCCGTCAAGCAAGGTGGCGGCGTAAGCTACAGCGTCGAGCACGATGAGTCGCATCGCATTTCGGAGATTGAGGAAGATCTGGCGGGCGGCTATGTGAACGTCAACACGTTTACGTACGACGCCGACGGTAACGTCACGCGTATCGATTGCGATGCCGACGTGAGCGATTCGTCGAGCAACACGACGTTTACCTACGACGCGGACGGAAACCTGATCAACAAGACGACCCATGCGGGTTACGGCGAGAGCGCGAGCACGTATGTCTACCAGGACGGCAACATGGTGACCAACACCGATACCAGCCCGGCCAATCCTCGGACGGTCGTGTATTCGTACGGATACGACAAAGATCGCGTGACGTCCTTTACGCTGGACTGCCAGGGCGACACGGTGGGAACTATGTGGACGATCACCGCGGGCTACGAGTATGACAAGGACGGCAACATTTCGCGTATCTCGCCTGTGGCATATGACTCGCACGGCAACGATTACGGCTCGCTGAGCTCGTATGCCGCGGTGGATTATTCGTACAGCGATGGCAAGCTCGACAGGATCGATTCCGAGCGCGGAGGCTATGCGGAGTTCTATTACGACGAGCACGGCAATCTGACGTCGGTCGACGAGTATGCCGGCCGCGGTTCGGATGCCGAGTTTGAGTTTGAGCACGAGGTCGAGTACCAGCGCTACTTCTGCAACAAGCACGAGAAGAACAAGCCGGAGGAGTGGATTCGTCTGGATGCAGAGTACGACGTCGACCAGGGTAGCTGGAGCAACGATTCCGACTATGGTCGTGAGCGCTTTGCAACCATGTACAAGCTCGATCCGCTGGCGGCCAGGCTGAACCCGTTTATCAAGTAGCGGCCCACTCGCAAACCACCACAAAGGTGCCTGTCCCCTTTGTGGTGGTTTTGCTTGGCTGTGGCTAGGCCAGCAGGTCGATGACGTTAAAGCCGGCGTTGCTCTTGGCGATGACGTCTCGGCCGCCAAAGACACAGGTGGGCGACTCGGCTGCGATGCGCGTCACATCGGCACCGAGCGAGCGCAGCTCACCGGGCGTGGCGGCGAGCATCTGGGCGCGGCGCTCCTCGCGTGCATGCGGATCGAGCCCGGCCAGGTAGGTCGTATTGCGGCGCTTGGTGAGCGCGTACGGCTTCACGGGCGCGTCCATGCCGCTCACGCAGCTCACGATAAAGCCCTCGAAGGCGGCCTCGTCGGGCTCAAAGCTGCCGAGCCATGCGCCTGCGCGCGCCACGCGCTCAATCGAGGGGTCGACCGCCGGGTCGCGGTAGGTGTAGAACGCAGTCTGGCGCTCGCCGGCCGCGCGGAATCCGCAGCCGTACGCACCGCCCTTCACGCGGATCTCGTTCCACAGGTAGTCGTAGGAGAGCGCGTTGGCAGCAACCGCCCAAGCGCCCGTCACGCCGATGCCCAGACGGCGCGGATCGCACGCGCGCGCCGCAAAGCAGATGTCGCTGGGGATGACGAAAGCCTCGTGACGGTCGCGCGGCGCCGGCACCACGAGCGTGCCGCTGCCAGCACCGTCGCCCGCGCCAAGCCCCAGGTCGCCCGCGGCATCCCAGTACGCGTCAAAGTCCTCATCGCTGCCGGTAAAGCTCGCCATGCAGCCATCGGCCACAAAGATGCGGTCTGCCAGCGCGGCAAGCTTGGTGCGCAGGTCGTCCAGTCGCTCGTCAAAGTGATCGAGCAAATCGCGCAGGAACAGATAGAAATCCACGCCCGAAAGCTGCTCGCGCACCACGGCCGAAGGCGAGCTGTAGCTCATCGCGCGACCGAGCGCCGCCGAGTGGCCGTTGTTGATAAAGCCCTGCTCAAGCCCAATGCGAACCTGCGTGAGCACGTCGCGTACGCGGTCGGCGTCGGCATCCGCCAGCAGCGTGCTCGACCACACCTCGCGCGGCAGGCTCGCCAGCGCGTCGATCTTTTCGGACAGGGCACCGGCGCTCACCAGCAGGTAGGGGCGCACGCCGTCCACGTCGGGCTGCGTCATGACTTCGGTCGTAAAGCTCAAAAAGCCCAGCTTGCCGGCAAGCAGGTTGTCGAGTTCCTCGGCCGAGTGCTCGCGCGTAGGCAGCTGCTTGAGTAGGCGGCAGAGCAGCGTCACGTAAGGCAGGTCCTCAAATGCGACGCAGCTCAGGTCGAAGTACTGCATGGCGTAGGCCAGGCGGTTGGTGGGGATGCCGTGACGCAGGCAGGGGATGGGCGCAGTCGTGTCCACAACGAGCGGCGGCTCGGGGCGCGCCTCGCCAATGTCGGACACGCGCAGACGCGGTAGCGTGGCCTTGTCCTCGGGCGTGTCCTCGGCCTCCTGCGCGGCACGCAGCACGGCCGTGCACTCGACCACGTCCGCCAGCTCGGCATCGGTCATGGCGTCGCGCTTGGCAGCCAGCTCGGCAGCTTCGGCGCCCTCCGCGCCCTCGGCGGTGTCCACCGGCACCAGCTCGACCAGCGCCATGTGGTCGTTTTCCAGCACGAGCCCGCGCAGCAGGTCCTCAAAGTAGCTGCCGTCCAGCTCGCCGCTCAGCTCCTCGTACACCGGGCCGTACTTGAGTGCTAGCGTCGCGGCGTTGTCATCGTAGAGCCACGTGCTCAGCGCGTCGCACGCAATGGCCACGCCGTCGGCGATGCCATAGTCGCGCTGGCGCAGGTCGTATTCGTTGCTGCTGATGATAGCCTCCAGGCGCTCGCGCGGAACGCCGTGCTCGCACAGGTCGCGGCAGGCGTCCTGGAACACACGGCGCAGCTCGCGCGCCACACCGGGCTGTGCGTTTTGCAGCATGATGAGCTCGTAGGGCTGCAGGCTTTCGGCCGCAGTGTAGCTCACCACGTTGCCGCCCAAGCCGGCGGCCAGAATGGCCTTCTTAACCGGCGCTTCGTTGGAGCCCAGCAGCGCCTCAAACAAGATGTCCGCCGCGATTGTGCGCTTACGGTCGAGCGCGCTGCCCAGCACAAGGCCCAGGCCCACCAGGGCGTTCTCGGGCGTGGTGGCCATCTCGATGCGCTTATACTCGCAGGTTACGGGCGCCTGTGCGACCAGCGGATTGGGTGCCAGCGTGGACGGGTCCTCGCCGGCGGCAACGGCAGCGTCCATGCGGCGGCTCGCAGCGCTCGGCTGCGACAGATAGCGCTCGTCCAAAAAGGCCAGCGCGCGGTCCACATCTAGGTCGCCGTAGAGCGTTATATAAGAGTTGGAAGGATTGTAGT
>URCU01000068.1:0-10494 GCA_900546425.1 uncultured Collinsella sp.
CAGCCTGCCCAGTCGGCAGCTGGTAGTCATTGGGGGGACGTTCTTGTTTGACTAGTCATTTAAGAACGTCCCCAATGACTAGTTCCGTTTGCGGGGGAGGCGTGGGACAATACCGAGCGAACGTGATTGGGCGTCTGGGAAAAGGGGTCGCGATGAACAAGTTGAGGACGCTTGCCGACGTGTTGCGCCAGGCTGGCTTTGCGCGCATCACGGGCCTGTTTCTTATCTTCTATCTGCTGTGCTCGACGGCCGTTTGGCTGTCCGAGCCCACGACCCTCACGTTTGGCGATGGCCTGTGGTTTAGCTTTGAGACGGTCTCGACCATCGGCTTTGGTGACATTCCGGCCGAGACGCCGGTTGCTCGCGCTATTACCGTCATTCTGAGCGTCATCAGCATCTTCTACATCGCCATGCTCACGGGCGTGGCGGTGAACTACTGCAATACGCTTATCAAGATGCGTCAAAAGGACACCATGGTGCGCTTTATGGACGATCTTGAGCATTTGGAAGAGCTCGATTGCGACGAGCTTGCCGATCTTTCGCGTCGCGTGCGCGAGTATCGTCGACGCCAGCGCTAAGACGAACGTCGCGCGCCACAACAGGGGGACTGAATATGCATATCACCGTGTATCTGGGTGCCAGTGCCGGCAATGACCCGGCGTTTCTGCCCGCGGTGCAGGAGCTGGGCAACTGGATTGGCGCCAACGGGCACGCGCTGGTATATGGTGGGTCCAAATCGGGCCTGATGGGTGCGCTCGCCGATAGCGTACTCGAGGCGGGTGGACACGTGACGGGTGTTGAGCCGAGCTTTTTTATCGAGGCTGAGTTTCAACATGACGGTATCGACGACCTCATCGTGACGAGTGATATGGCGGAGCGCAAGGCCAAGATGATTGAGCTCGGCGATGCGTTCATCGCCTTTCCCGGTGGGACGGGCACGCTCGAGGAGATTGCCGAGGTCATGTCCGCGGTGTCGTTGGGGCACCTGAGTGCTCCATGCATCCTGTATAACCTGGACGGTTACTACAACGACCTCAAGGCGCTGCTCGAGCACATGATTGATAAGGGCCTATCGAGCCCGCGGCGCCAGCACGGCATCTACTTTGCCGACGATTTGTGCGAGATCGCCTCGATTATCAACGGATAAGTCTTGAGCCTGCCCCACTATGGCTCCCAATGGTGCCGTTCGCGGCGTGGATGGTTGGCTCGTTCGGGCAACGCTCGCTCTACAATAAAACGTATCTATGTCGACTTTGACCGCGGGAGGACCCGATGGACAACCTTGCCAAACCCACAAACCGCGCGCTGTTTTTAGTTAGCGTTGCCGTGACCGGTGCGTTCGCAGGTGCCGCGGTCTGGCTGTTCTTTTTTGCGATGGAGCACGGTATCGGCTATCTATGGACCGGGATTCCGCACGCGCTGGGCGTCTCTTCGCCCGAGCTTGCCAGCGGCCCGTTTGGCTTTTTGCCGTACCCGTTTTTTGTCTGCCTGCTGGGCGGCCTGTTAATCGGTCTGTACGAAAAGATGACAGGCACCAAGACCGATGACCTCAACCAGGTGATGGCTAAGGTTAAGCAAGACGGGCGCTACCCGTACGACAACCTGGGCAAGCTTTCGCTCGCGGCATTGCTGCCGCTGCTGTTTGGCGGAAGCATTGGACCGGAGGCCGGCCTGACCGGCGTTATCGCTGGTCTGTGCAGCTGGGTCGGCGACCGCATGCGTCGCTTTGGCGCCGAGTTTAGGGAGCTTACGCTGTTGGGCACTCAGGCCGCGCTGACGGCGCTCTTTACCGCGCCCGTCTTTGGCTTTGTGGCACCGCTTGCCGGTAGCGCCGACGACCAGGGCGAAGACGCCGACGATGAGCCCGCGTCCGACGAGATCACGATCAAGCTGCCCAAGGCGCAAAAGACGGTGGTCTACGGTATTGCGATTGCCGGCGGTCTGGGCACTTACCTGCTGCTTGGCCAGCTTGTGGGCGGCGGCATGGGCATGCCCAGGTTCGAGTCCGCCGAGGTGGGCAACCAAGAGCTTACCTGGCTCGTCCCTCTGTCGTTGATCGGAACAATCTGCGGCTGGCTGTACTTTGTCTCTGAGCATGCAAGCGAGGCACTGTCCCATGCAATAGGGGAGCGTCCTGTCGTCAAGGCCATGCTAGCCGGTCTGGCGCTCGCCATCTGTGGCACGGTCCTGCCCTATACCATGTTTGCCGGCGAGACCCAGGCCGACGTGCTCATGGAAACCTATCTGACCATTCCCGCTGGCGTGCTGATCGCGACCGGTCTTGTTAAGGCCATGCTGACGCCCGCCCTCATCAACCTTGGTTGGCGTGGCGGCCACTTCTTCCCGGTTATCTTCTCGGGTGTGAGCCTGGGCTACGGCCTTGCCATCCTCACCGGCGCCGATCCGGTCTTTTGCGTTGCCGTCTGCACAGCCTCGACGATGGGCGCCGTCATGCGCCAACCCGTTATGGTCGTGGGCTTGTTGCTCATGTGCTTCCCGCTCAAAGGCATCGTCTGTATGATCATCGCCGCCGTCATCGCTGCCGGTATTCCGCTGCCCAAGCCGCTGCGCAAGTAGCGCGGTTTTTCACGAGTCAATTCCAGGGGTACGAGATGATCCTGTACTTTAGCGCGACAGGGAACAGCGAGCATGTGGCGCGTCGCATTGCAGCGGCGACAAGCGACAAAGTTATGTCGATTGAGCGCTTTGATGCCGAAGCCCTTCGCCTTGTTGCGACGGAAGGCCCCTGTCAGCTGGGATTTGTTGCTCCGGTGTATGCCTGGGGTCTGCCGACACCGATGATCGAGTTTTTGAAGACTGCCGACCTGTCGATTGCTGCCGGTGCAAAGGGCGGCGAGCGCCCCTATACGTTCCATGTTTCGACGTACGGTTCGACGACCGGTCAATCGGCCAAGTTTGCCCGCGACCTGCTGCACGAGCGTGGGCTCGAGTTAGATGCGGCGATGAGCGTCAAGATGCCCGATACCTGGACGCCTGTTTTCGACCTGTCTGACCCTCAAAAGGTTGAGGGTATCAATAGAGCTGCCGAGGCGCAGATTGATGCCGTGATCGAGGCGGTGCGGGCACGCCGCGCGGGCAACATGATGCGCCATCGCGTGCCTCTGTTTGCATCGTGCGCGTATCACGCAATTGGGCTGCCGCGCATGCAACAGACGAGCAAGTTTGCCGTCGATGCCGATCGCTGCATCGGCTGCGGCCTGTGTGCCAAGCGCTGCCCCATGGCGGCGATTGAGATGCGCGACGGCCTTCCCGTCTGGACAAAGCCGGAGTGCGCAGCCTGCCTTCGTTGCCTGCACTGTTGTCCCAAATTTGCCATCTCGCACGGTAAGCGCACGGCATCCCACGGTCAGTACAGGCATCCCAAGCCAGGTGTGAGGATGTAGCGGCTGCTGGCCGCGCTACTTCCAAACTGCGAGCGCTGCAGTGCCCAGTACGATGAGGACGAGACCGATGGCGCTGCGTCGTGAGAGTTTTTCGTTGAATGCCAGGCGCGCAAATAGTACCGATACGACAATCGATAGTTTGTCGATCTGCACCACGACGCTCACCTGGCCTGTGGCGATGGCGTAGTAGCACAGCAGCCACGATGCGCCAGTCGCAATGCCCGATGCTGCGAGAAATACGAGTTCGCAGCGGTCTACGTGCACGGCTTGGCCCATCTTGCCTTTAGCTGCCACGATTGCCCATGCCATAACCAGTACCACACAGGTACGGATTGCCGTGGCCAGGTTGGACTCGACGCCTTCGATGCCAGCCTTGGCAAGGATGGACGTGAGCGCTGCGAACACGGCGGCGCCGAGGGCGTAAGCGAGCCAGGTTCGGTCTTGCTGCTGCTCGGGTCCGGCAGACTGCTTCTTCTCGATCATTAAAAACGTGCCGAGGGTGATGACAGCGGTTCCCACGAGCTTAACCGCAAGGTTGCTCGTCTCGCCAAAAAGCACGATGGCGATCAGTGCAGCGAGTACGGTGCTCATCTTGTCGACCGGTACGACCTTATTGACGTCTCCGATGCCCAACGCCTTAAAGTAACAGATCCACGAAGCACCGGTAGCGAGTCCCGAGAGGACGAGAAAGAGCCAGGATCTGGGTTCGATGCTGCCGATGGTTCCAATGGATCCAGAAATGCCCGCCATTGCCCAGGCGAAAACGAGCACCACGCAGGTGCGAATGGCCGTCGCGACATCGGAGTCGGTCTGCTTGATGCCGCATTTGGCCAGGATAGATGTGATGCCGGCAAAGAAAGCCGACACAAATGCTGCTGCGACCCACGACACGGGTGAAATGCCTCCCCAAAGAACGACCGCGCCTGATTTACGGCGCTCGTCCGATGATACCGTCCCGCCATGAAGCTTTGATATCGCTGTGGTGAGACAGGGGCCATAGTTCGAGAGGGCATTTGGTTAAGGCTCGAATCGAAGGTGAATGGTTTTCCGCGAAGTGAACGAGTAAATCTGGACCCCTGGAACATGCACACTTTTTTCGAACAAAACTGCAGGATTCTTAGACAAAAACCGCAGGAATTGAGTCCTTAAAAATGTCGATGCTACAGGGCACTGTTTTTACTCGTTCACTTCTCGGAAAAGAATTCACCTTCGATATGCTGACGGTGTCTTTTTGGTTGCCAAGAACTAGACGGCCTGCTGTGAAGGGCGGTGGTGACGCTATGCCGCCTCGTTTCATTGAAAAAATAAGCGGGGTACCACCTAAGCTTTTTTAGCCGTCGATTACAGATCGCGTACTCGATAAACCTTGGTGCTGACGGTGCAGCTGATTGCACATAGTGCGAGGGCCAGCACGGCAATTCCTGCACACAGACAGCCCAGAACGGCAGGGTCGGGATTCGCTCCGGCAATCGACATGAGCCAGTTGCTGATGGGGTTGGAGGAGCTCAGCGTGGCCATGGTGCCGCAGCCAAGCAGGGCAAACAGGCCAACGGATAGGCGCAGCGCCTCCATGTGTCCAAATCGAAAGAACAGCGGCTGCGCCAAAAACACCATCATGAGGGAGATGAGCATCGATGCTGCCGAGGCTATTGCAATCTCAAAGACGATCTGTCCCGTCAACGGGATACCCGCGCTGCTGAAGAGCGGGAAGGAGATGATGCTCAGAAGCGCGGCGGCGCACGCCATGACAGCCGAGAAGACAATGATGCTCAGGTAGCGTGCGCAGATGATGTCTTTGCGCGAGAAGGGCAACGTTGCTCTATAACGCTCCCAGCCGTTTTGGTTATCGTAGCCAGCTAGCGAGTTCATGATTATGATGGGCGATATAGCGCTGACCGCACAGGCGCCGGCGCTCATGCCGGAATCGCCGTCTGTCGCGTTGGCAAGGGTCAGCACGACAAACATGAACAGGCCGACGCCTGCAATGCTCGGGATAAGCGAGCGAGCGATGGCGAGCTCGGACATAAAGGCGCGTTTCATTTCGAAGCCCCTTTCAGCATGAGGCGCAGATAGTCATCAATGGTTGCCCGATCGCAGGGAATCTCGGGAAAGGCCTCGAGCGTTTCGCGACGGTTGGGCACGAGCACGTCCACGCTATAGGCGTGGTGGACGGCACGGGCGCCTTCGACGCAAGCCATAAGCTCGGCGGCCTGTGCTTGGGTACAGTGGGCGATGCCGGCGCGGTCGGTAATGTCCTCGCGCGGCAGGTCAAAAATAATCGAGCCATTATCGATGCAGACGACGCGGTCGGCGGCGCGATCGAGGTCGGACGTAATGTGGCTCGAGAGCAGCACGCTGTGCTGACCGTCGGCGACAAAGGCAAGCAGCTCATCGAGCAGTTCCTCGCGTGCCATGGGATCGAGGCCTGCGGTGGCTTCGTCCAAAACGAGCAGCTTGGCATTGTGACTGAGTGCACAGGCAAGCTGCAGTTTCATGCCCATGCCGCGGGAGAGGTCCTTGACCTTTGCCTTGGGATCGAGGCCAAATCGTTTGATGAATCCGGCGAACGTTTCGCGGTCCCACGTGGGGTATGCCGGACCTACGAGCGCCTCGATCTGGCCGACCTTGAGCGTGGAGGGGAAGGGGCATGTGTCCAGCACGAGGCCGATGCGGGAGCGCAGGTGGCGTTGCGACTCATCGGGCGCGTCGGTGCCACAGCGCTGCCCAAACAGGTGCACTTCGCCGGCATCGAGTTTTATAAGCCCGAGAGCAGCTCGAATCGTCGTTGTTTTGCCAGCACCGTTGGCACCAACAAAGCCGACGATCTGGCCAGGCTCCACGGCAAGCGTGACATCACGCAGCGAAAAACGGTCGCTCACACGGCGTGAGATGCCTTTGAGTTCTAAAAGGTTATGCATGGTATAGCCTTTCTTGCAGATCGCTACTGCATGGTTTCGGGGGCCACCAGGTCGAGCATCTCGTGCAGTTTGTCGCGCGTGACGCCCAGGGTTTCGGCTTGGCTTGCCGCTTTCGCAAGCAGATCTTCGATATGGCAGAGCTGGTTTTCGCGCAAGAGTTCTTGGTTGCCCTCGGTGACAAAACAGCCTTTACCCTGCACGGTGCAGATAAACCCAAGCTGCTCCAGGTCGGCATAGGCGCGCTTGGTGGTGATGACGCTCACGCCCAGGTCGCTCGCGAGTGCACGGATGCTGGGGAGTTTGGCTCCCGCAGTGAGTGCGCCCGAAAGGATCTGAGCTTTGACCTGCGAGGATATCTGTTCGTAGATGGGCTTATCGCTCGAATTGGATAGGATGATGTCCACAGCGGCTCCTTAGCTGTTGGGCTACACGTGTATATAACCGGTAAGCACAGTATATATACACTATATACAGTTATGCAAGAGTTAAATAGGGATTGTCCGCTCGTTCGTTCATCTCAATCTGTAACATCTGGAACCGATTTGGACGGCTACCTGTTACAGATTGAGATTTTGCTGGCGGGCCCCACCTGGTTGTCTCAATCTGTAACAACTGGAGAAGATTTTGGCTGCTAGATGTTACAGATCGAGACGTTGGCCACCCGTCTATCCTTATATCTCAATCTGTAACAGATGGACCCGTTTTGAGTGGCTAGATGTTACAGATCGAGATCTTTCTGGGACGCCCACCTGTTTGTCTAAATCTGTAACAGGTAGAGGTTCAAAAACCGTCTAGATGTTACAGATCGAGACAAACTGCTGCGGAGTGTCGCCATCGACTGCTACCCAGGCCCCAACTGATGAATTTGTCCCGATAGGCGCTCTAGAGCGGGATTTCGCGGCTACAATAGTGCGGTAATAGCTGATATTCGCTTCAATTAAGCGCCTGACCTGCAAAAACAGGTCGGCGCTTTTTGTTTGGCGAACCCCACGGCAACCAATGCCGCTGCTATCCCAAAAAATAATTTGATGATTCTTGTTGCGCTCGTATTTAAATACGACTACTATAGGTGCCAAGGAAGGTCGTATTCTAATACGACAAACAAGCCTAGAGAAAGGTATTGAAATGGCTATTTCGTTTTATCCCGTCCCAGATGGAATCGAACCCTTCCAGCGCGGAATACTTGAGGACGGTAAGGGCGGTGGCGTGCTTATCGACTGCTACCAGCTCGGTTCCGTCATTGTTGCTTTTGCCCACGGGAACCGCCTGCTTAGGCTGGAAGTCAAGACCGTTGAGCTGGACGGTCGTGCGCTCACCGCGAACCTTCTCGGCTTTGGCGCGACAGACGGCTGTTGCTGGACCTCGCTCTTGGTAGATTCTGACCAGTATTCGGGTCGTTCTCCTAAGGAGCTTAACCTTGAGTTTCTGGCGATAGAGGACGACGAGTAATCGAGTTGTAGCCCTTGACCCTGACGGGTTGGGGGCTTTCCTTTGGGCAACCTATCTGCCGCTATCGTGCGGATAACCTAGCGTTTTCAATGCCGCCGCTTTCAATGCCCCGTAGTCCACCAGAACAACGTAGGGGTGTTGGAAGGGGCGGTGTTGTAAACGCGGCTCTGGCATGGTTCGGCTGGCTCCCAAAAAATAATTTGATGATTCTTGTTGCACTCGTATTCAAATACGACTACTATAGGTGCCAAGGAAGGTCGTATCCTAATACGACAAACAAACCTAGAGAAAGGTTCGAATGATGCAACGTAGTTTTCAAACCGCCCGTGAGTGTGCCGTACTCGCCCATTATTCCGCTGCGCAGGCGGTGATTGATGGAGTCTCTAACAAGCCTTCGCCGAGTGATGCCCTTATGAATGAGCTTGACCGTCTCGATAGGTTCGAGCGTGATGGCGGTGCTGTTCTCTCGGATGTTATTATGGCGCTCCCGCCCTCGCGTTTTCACATTCCGCTCTCGTTCCCGTGCGGACAGCGTTTCGTCTTTTCCGTGACGGGCGCTGAACTCATTGACCGTCTCAACGCCCTGCGCGATCGCTTGAGCGCCCAGACCCCTTCTATTCGCCCGATGTATCTTAATTACGTGATTCGTTACGTCCTTCGTGCAGGTTATGCCCTCTCCCATGAAAAAGAGTTCAGGGATGTTCTGATTGTGGCTGGCACCGACCCCGAGGACTCGCCCGCCGCCTTTGACCCGTCCATCTTCGATGACCTGTACCCCAACGGCACCAATGCTGATAGCGAGATGTTCTAATGTGGCTGTACACCGTTGCCGATGATAAACCAGTGTGGTTGGAGTACGAGGATGCTCCCGAAACGGTGGAACGCCTGCACGTTTCGCGGAAAGATGTTCGCCGCTATGGGACTCTTGGCCGAGTCCCCGCCCGCAAGCCCGCAGATGATGCAGAACGCCCTGACCTCGAATTCTATGCTTGGTCGTGTGCGAAGTTTTATAGCCGCGCTTTCTGTCGCTTTTTTGAGCGTCACGGGGATGTTGATTGCGTCATGCATGGCGAGTTTATGCACGTCCTCAGCCACCGCGACCCGCAAGCCCGCCGCCCGCTGCGCGCGCTGTTCGTCCGTGAGGGCGGTGTGGTCGAGATTAAGGAATTTCAAGCAGGTGGTCATTTGACCTACGCCGCTGTCCTCCATGTCAGGAAGTGGCTCCTGTTCCTGCCGCTCGTGCTCTGCGCCCTCCTCCTGTGTCTGTCCCTCTCGCTATGCTCGCCCTCGTCCTCGCCTGATTACCTTGCGGGCATGACGGGCACGGCTGGCGCTGCGTCCAAGCCCGTTGTCTCGGTCGATTACGCCGCGTATGATGCCACGGTCGATAGCGTTTGGGTCGCTGATTCCATGACCCAAGATTTCCGTTTGTCCCTCCCAGCCACCTGCGCGTATGCCAAGGGCAAAACGGGCGGGAACCCCATTTTGAGTAGTCCGAGTATCTGGGTGGATATGGACGGCAATAATCAGTTTTCCGACAACGAATGTGTTTACAACGCCCCTGATAAAACGGGGTACGGTGCCTTTATTCGCCCTGGGTGTGAGGTTAATCGTATCAAGCTCACACAATCCGTCCCAGCTGGCACCTATAGCGCCCGCACCGTCTGGAACTCCGTGCTAGCCCGTGACGGCAAAACCCCCGCTGGCTCGACCTCGTTCGACTTCACCCTCACCGTTAGGTGATACCGCTTTCGATCAGTTCCGAAAGCGTGTCATAGAAAGGTTTCCGCGATAGGCGCGGGAACGAAACCGCTCTTGAAAGGAGCAACAATCATGTTAAACCTCAAGACCACCGTAAAGCTGGCACCCGCCGCCCTCGCCGTGGTAGCCGCGTTAGGTTCCCCGCTGTCGGCTTTCGCCGCCCCTGCCGTTACCCTCGGCGCTGACAACGCTGTCGAAAGCTCCGAGCAGGGCACCGCTAACGCCACCGTTCCCGTCACCCTCACCGCTGACGGCACTTGGAAAGACAAGGCTGACGGTGAGCATGCTATGGGCAAGTATGTTGTCACCGTGCCCACCTCGATTTCCGTAAAGGGAATCTCGGCGGGTTCGAACGACATTCGCGTCCCTTACAAGGTCAATGTCGCAGGCATCATCGGTAGCGGCAAGAAGGTTACGGCACGCGCCAATACCGACCGCCACCAAGCGCCCTATATGCTGTCCGTCACGCAGGGCAAGACCGAGTTTACCGCCAAGGAAATTAGCAACGGTACGAACGATTCCAAGGGCGTGCTGCATATCAACGGCTCCGATTCCACCGATACCCTTAGCACCCAGCAGGACGTTTGGTACTCCGATTCCGTCACTGGCAACGTTACGTATAACTTCGCTATCGCCTAGAAAGGACTATCTATCATGGCTTACAAGCTCGACTTGAACGGTCACCGCTTCTTCCTCGCGGGTAACTCGATTGCCTACGAGTACGACCGCGCCACTAACCAGCGTACCGACAAAATTGAGGGGGTTCGTTTTGATGTGGTAGACCTCCAAAATGGCTACGAGCACCTGAACGTTTTAGTGGCTGGCGCTCCCACGCTCCTGTTCGACCCCGATAATGACGAGATTCCCACGGGTACCGAGGTGGTCTTTACCAACCTCAACGCCCGCCCCTATGTCGGTCGTAACGGTCGTATCGCCGTCACCGCGTCCGCTGATGCCCTGTC
>URCU01000069.1:0-10440 GCA_900546425.1 uncultured Collinsella sp.
TATGCGATCGTCGGCAGCGTCAGATGTGTATAAGAGACAGATCTTCTGGGGCGAGCCCGGCACCAACGGCCAGCATGCCTTCTATCAGCTGCTGCACCAGGGCACCGTGGTGGTTCCGGCTGACTTCATTGCCTTCGCCAATACCGCCAACCCTGCGACCGATAGCGGTCAGGACGTGCATGAGCTGTTCCTGGGCAACTTCCTGGCCCAGACCAAGGCGCTCGCCTTTGGTAAGACGGCCGACGAGGTTCGTGCCGAGGGCACGCCCGAGCAGATCGTCCCGGCCCGCTGCTTTGAGGGCAACCGTCCGACGACCTCGATCTTCGGCGACACGTTGACCCCGTTCGCACTCGGCGAGCTCATCGCCCTGTACGAGCACATCACGTTTGTCGAGGGCACGGTCTGGGGCATTGACTCCTACGACCAGTGGGGCGTCGAGCTGGGCAAGCAGCTTGCCAAGCAGATTACCCCTGCCTTCCACGACGACGCCGCCAAGGCCGAGCAGGACGCTTCGACCCAGGCGCTCATCGAGTTCTACCGCGCTCACCGCAAGTAGTCGCTGCTGTTAACGCATCGCGTCTTATAGTCAGGGGCCCGTATCCTATCGGATGCGGGCCCCTTTGCTTTGCCGCGGTTCCGGGGCGCACGGCCTTTGTGGAACATCGCCGGGGCGCCGCGCGCTGCGAGAACCCTGCGCCTAGAGCTCGGCCTCCGCATGGCCTCGCTGCGCCTCGGGCAGCTCCCCGTAGAGCGGATGGTCTTCGAGCCTAAAGCGCTCGACCTGTTCGGGAGTGCGACCGCGTACAAAGAGCCACGAGCGATCGATCGGCGTCGCCATGAGCGTGCTGGGCAGCGCGTCGGCGCGGTCGGAAAACACCCGGGCACTCTCGGGATCCTGGAACGCCAGCACCAGATGCGTGTCGCAGTTGCCTATGATGGAGCGTGCGCGTGCCTCGCCATAGAGCGCATCGAGCTGATTGGTCGACTGCAATAGCAGCGTTGCCCAGATGTTGCGGCTTCGGATAATCGAGAGCACGTTGTCGATCTGGGGGATCTGCAGATTTGCGAAGTCATCGAGCATAAAGCGCACGGGCACGGGCAGGCTGCCGTCGGGCTGCCTATCGGCTTCGCGAATGAGGCCCATAAACGCCTGCGTAATAAAGAGGCCGGTCAGCGGATCGAGATTGCGGTCAATATCGCTTACGGTTACAAACAGGGCGCAGAGGGTGTGTCCCATGGATGCGAAGTCCACCTGATGGCACTCACGATAGAGCTGTGCCGCACCGTCGAATCCCAGACACATGACCTTTTCGGCAAGGATGCCGACGATACTCGCGTGCATGCGCTCGGCATTTTGCGTAATGGCGTAGCGCCGCCATAGCGAGAGGGCATAGCTTTGGGGGTCGGTCGTGATCAGATCGTCAAACAATCGGGCCGTGGCACCGTCCTGCAGGTGCTCGATCAGCTTGATGACCGAGCTGATCGTCTGCTCGTCGGCGGGTAGCTGTTCGGTGACGTAGGCGATAAGACACGACAGCAGGTTTGCCGCCGCATGATCCCAAAAAGGCTGGTTGTTGTCCTCGATGGGGCAGATGGCCTTTGCCACCGAGAGGATGTCCTGCTGGTTGGGCCTGCCGTCCGCCTTGCGGCGAATGTGCCTCAGGGGGTTGTAGCCGCAGCGCTCGATGCCGGGCGAAAGGGCCGGGACGGTGTTGAGGTCGGCGAAGTTGAGACATTGCACGCGGTAACCGTGGGCTGCCAGCACGGGTCCCACTTCGCGACAGAGCGTGCCTTTGGTGTCGAGCACGATGTAGCTTGCGTTCATCTGCAGCAGGTTGGGCTTGAGGACGTTTCGGGTCTTGCCGGCTCCCGAGGGGCCGATCACAAGTGCGTTGTTGTTGAGTCCCGTTTGGCGGGTGTCGCAGGAAAGCGTTCGATCCTTGGCGAGGATGGTGGACGATGCGGACTCAGATGCGGCGAGGCGGCTGGCGAGGTTAGACATGGGCGACCTCCTTGGTGGTCGAGAGGATTTCGTGGGCAAAGCCGAGCTCGACGGCGCGCTCGGCCGAAAGGTAGGTGTCTTTTGCAGTGAGGGATTGGATGCGCTTGGGCGTGAGGCCGCTGCGGTCCGAGAGGATTTGCGTGAGGGTCTTGCGGGTCTGCATGAGACGCCGGCTGGTTTCCTGCAGCGCAAGTGCCGAGCCGCCTGCCCCCTGGGGGATTAGCGGGTCGTGAATCATGAGCTCTGCATGGGGCGCCATACGGCGATCGTCGCCGCCCATAAAGATCACGGCGCCCATGGACGCGGCGAATTCCAGGCAGACGGTGCGGATGGGGCACGATGCGAGGCGCATGGCGTCATAGATCGCAAGACCCGATCGCACGCTTCCGCCGGCGCTGGCGACAAATATGGTGATGGGGCGGCTGGGGTCGGTGGCATCGAGCAGGCGGATCTGCTGGCATAGGTCGTGAGCCATCGGGGTTTCGATGTTTCCCATGACGGAGAGCTCGCGACGGGCGAGCATCTCATCGTAAATGCTGGTGAGCGTGATACCTCGGGCGGATTCACGCATGGTGAGGGGGCTGATGATGGGGGAATGATTGGTGTCCATGAGGACTCCTTTCTGTTGGTGGTGTTGTGGAATAGAGTCGCTGCCCGCGGAGGGGCTGGCGGGCTACAGGGTTCGTCCGAGCCTGAGATCGAGCTCGGTTGCGGGGCAGGCTGCCTGTCCGTGCGGCTCGCAAGCGCCAAGGGCTCCAAAGCGATGGAGCGTTGCGACGGGCGTGGTGTAGGCGAGCCGCAGCTGATGCTCGGCAGGGGCACATCCGTCATTTTTGTAATGAGCCGCGTAGTACTGCGCGATGCTGGCGTTCATCTCGCTGCCATTGCGATGGCGCTCAAACTGGCGTCTGCAGGTCTCGATGATCTTTGCTACCGACTTGGGTGCCGTCGCGGGAACAAGGGCGAGATAGCCCTCAAATAGCTCGTTGATGCTCAGGAGGCACAGCAGGTCGATCAGCGTCCTTATGGCTGCTCCCTCGGCGGAAAAGTGCGCGGTCATGCGGTTATATCGGTTGCGGTCGACGATGGCCACATGGGGTCTTGGAGTTTTCTGCCCCGTGGTCCCGGGCTTTTGCCGCGCCTGTGTATTGAGCTCGACGTTGCAGCGCTTGAGGCCGTCCAACGGAAGGAACAGTGCGGTGCGCAGGGTGTTCCGCTTGCTTTCGAGTTCATGACGCTCGTCGGGTTCCCATTCGAGCTTGAGTTTCGTGTCGAGCGCCGTAAGCATATGGGCTAGGCAGCCTACGGTAAGAACGTACGAATCGTTGTCGCGTTTTGGGGCATAGGGGGCTGTCAGCTTGCGAATGTCGGGGTCGCCCATGATCTTTGTGCAGCGCTTCAGCAGTTGAGGGTGGTCGGCCAAGATCGTCGCGAGCGGTAGCGACGCGTAGTTCTTGATGGTCGCGGCGGCAAAGGCGGCGTCATATTCGTTTGCATATGCTCGCTCAATGCGGGCATCCAGAATGCTTTTCTTATCGCCGTCTTCAGCGTGGTGGTTTGTCATAGCTTCTCCAATCGGTTGATGTTCGTGCTGTTTGTTGATGTGTTGGTTGTCGTGAGTGATGTGCTTGCCGTGGGTGATGTGCTGACGTTGGGGTGCTATGCGGTTTTCAATGAGCCCGTGAGGCAGTTGCTGCAGGGGCGGGATGGAGCGGCCCATGCAAGGCGGAAGGCATCGTGCTCAAAATCGAGACAGCAATGCCCTGGGTGCCTCACATGTGGCAGTTACCTCATTAAGTTGTCATTGCGTTTGGGGTTGTACTTTGCCGATCTTCCTTCTCTTACACGCTGAAAACTGAAACTGAATATGCTCGATCAAACGATGACCACCGGAGCGGTCATCTTTAAAGTACGTTCGTTTTGCTGATTTGACAAGAACTAATTTTGAATTTTTTCTACGGGATGAAATGAGATTTGTGGAACGGTCGCGATTGGTGTCGCCAGCTTTGCATGTGGTGGCTCGGCGTTTGGGCTGGAACGACTGAGCCCCGAGATGGCGTCCCGTTCATGTTTGAGACAATATATGACTTTTTGCCCGTTGCAAACAGAGTCGCGGTGGGTGTTCTGTATGATGGCTCAGACAAGGTTGTTCAATGACAGGGAGGCATATATGGCAATCAAAGCCATCGCAATGGATATCGACGGTACGCTCACCAACGATCAGAAAGTGATTAGCCCGCGTACGCGCGAGAAGCTGCTCGCGGCGCAGGAGTCGGGCATTAAGCTCATTTTGGCTTCGGGCCGTCCCGCATGGGGGCTGCACGCCTTGGCGCAGGAGCTTGACCTTCAAAACCATGACGGTCTGCTGGTGGCCTTTAACGGCGCTCACGTCGTCGATGCCCAGACCGACGAGGTGTTGTTCGATCAGGCTATGCCTGCCGACGAATTGCATCGCCTGATTGATCACCTGCGTAATTTTGACGTGATCCCTATGATTTCGCTCGGTCGCGATTTGCACGTCGAGGACTCGTACCATTGCATGATCACGCTGCCTGACGGCTCGCAGAAGAATATCGTCAAGTATGAGCGCGACGCGTGCGATCTTAAGATTCGCGAGGTGGAGAGCCTGCATGAGGTCGCTGATGCTTATCCCGTGGACAAGCTACTCACTGCGGGCGACCCGGCCTATTTGCAAGCGCATCACGAGGATATGTACGCGCCCTTTAAGCAGACGCTTTCGGGCATGTTTACGGCTGACTGGTACTTTGAGTTTACGGCGCCCGGTATCGACAAAGCCCGTGCGCTCGAGGGTGCTCTGCCCAAGCTCGGCATCGATGCCAGCGAGGTCGTATCGTTTGGCGACGGCCAGAACGACAAGTCCATGATTGAGTGGGCCGGCACTGGTGTTGCCATGGGCAACGCCGTCGATGAGGTTAAGGCTGTAGCCCAGATGGTGACCGCCAATAACAACGAAGACGGCATTGCGGTGGCGCTGGATAAGCTGCTGGGTTAGAATCGCCGATAATGCATGGTTCGGGCGCCTGCTTGCAGGCGCCCTTTTGTTAGGGAGGGTGCCGTGTCCGCATTTCCGTTCGACGCCGTTATCTTTGACATGGACGGCGTCATTGTCGATACCGAGTATTACTACCTGGGCGAGACTGCCGCGTTTGCCAAGGAGCTTGGGCTTAATCTGACTCAAGAGGAGTTGAATGGGCAGGTCGGTACCTCGCATCAGTTCTTCCTGCATATGCTGGTCGATTGGTTTGAGCGCGCCGGTAAGGGGCATTTCACTGGCGAGGAAGCGTTGGCCCGTTGGGACGAGTGGGCGCATAAGCGTCCGCGCGACTATCAGGCTTTGATTAACCCAGGCGCCGTGGATACGATTCGAGAGCTGCCGCGCCGTGGCGTTCGCGTGGCGCTTGCCAGCTCGTCTCCCATGGTTAGCATCGAGGAAGTGCTCAATGCGTGCGGGCTGTCGGATGCCTTTGAGTATGTGGTGAGCGGCGAGCAGTTTAAGGAGAGCAAGCCCGAGCCCGACATCTACCTGCATGCGCTGGATCTCCTGGGGCTGCCCGCGAATCGCTGCTGCTGCGTTGAGGATTCGGTGCCTGGCATCACTGCCGGCAAGCGAGCCGGCCTGACAGTCATTGCCAAGCGCGAGGAGCGCTTTGGATTTAGCCAAGATGCCGCGGACAAGATTATCGACCAGCTGCCCGATTTGCTGAAGCTTGCGTAGGGCCAGGGCGGCACGGCGGCCATTACGGCGATCTCGTTAGGACGAGAAAGGGACGGCGTTATGACATTCAACGTTAACGCTCTTGGGTTTGGCGACAACGTCGTCGACCGCTACGAGCATATCAACACAATGTATCCGGGTGGCAATGCGGTGAACTTTGCCGTGTATGCCAAGAAGTGCGGCGCCGTGCGCTCCGCGTATATGGGCATCTTTGGTAATGACGCTGCTGCCGAGCATGTGATTGCGAGTCTTGAGGATGAGGACGTTGAGCTTGCCAAATGCAAGCAGCTCATCGGCGAGAACGGTGCGGCTCGCGTTACTGTGGTTGATGGTGACCGTGTATTTCTGGGGTCTAACGAGGGCGGCATCCGTGGTGATGCGCGCTATGTGCTCGATCGTTTTGATCTGGCGTATATGAAACAGTTTGATGTGGTTCATTCGGGTAACTATTGCTTTACCGAGCGCGAGCTGCCCAAGCTGAAGGCAGCGGGTATTACCGTTTCGTTTGACTTCTCGGATGATTCGACCGACGAGTACTACGAGCAGATTGCTCCCTACGTTGACTTCGCGTTCTTTAGCGCGGCAGACGCTGCGAGCGAGGATGAGATTCGCGAGCGTCTTGCCTGGGTGAAGGGCTTGGGCCCATGTTTTGTGTCCGCAACGGCTGGCGCTGAGGGCTGCATTGCCTATGACGGCGAGCGTTACTATCGGCAGCATGCCAAGCCCGTGACAGACATGAAGGACACCATGGGTGCGGGTGACTCGTTCCTGACTTCGTTTCTGATGTGCTATCTCGATTCCGCCAAGCGTGGCGAGGATGGTGCCGAGGCCATCGAGCGCGCACTCGACTTTGCGGCGGGGTTTGCTTCGACCGTATGCGGCATGGAAGGCTCTTGGGGCCATGGAGCGCCGATTTCCGAATAGGTGAGCAGTCCCGGGGAGTCGAATTGTCGCCTCCCCGGGACCTCGTGGGCAAAAAATGCCAAATATGAGTACTGTCACTAATTTAGTAACAGCGAAATCAAGCTTTCGAGAGCCTAGTTGAGTGTCTGCGGTCGATTAAAACCTGCTAAGTATGGCTTTGCCCATGCAAATAAGCCTTGATAATGAACGAATGTACATTATCAAGGCGCTGTTTTGTTGCAAAATAATGTGACTAGCTTTGCAACAGTACTCATATTTGGCATTTTTTGCCCACCGGGGTCAGCGAAGGTCGAAAATGGAATGGGTATTTCCCAAAACAGCCGACTTGATGCTCCGCGAATCGCATTTTTTGATTGCGGCAACGACTTCGGAGGTTCTTGCGAGCGAATCGACGAGTTGTCGTGCAGTGGTTTCCTTATTTTGCTCGGCTGGCGCATCGGTTTCGAGCAACAAGCGGTTGAGTGGAATCTGTCGTGCGTATTCGCGCCCGCGTTTGGTCGCAAGCATGCGTTCATTGATGGAAAAGAAGCTGCCTGCGTGGCGCGCACGGACGAGCTCATCCGAGGTACCGCTAAACCAGTGGAAGATGATAACGGGGGAGTCGGGGTTTGGGGCGAGTAGTCCATTCGATTCGAGGACGTCCAGTACGGTTCCTGCCGAACGAACGGCGTGAATTGATATCACGCGCCCGGTAAGAGGATGCTGCACGAGCGCATCGCAGAGCCGGATAAGTGCCTGTATTTGTAGCGGTTCGCTTCCGGCGAAGCGCGCGGAAAAGTCGAGTCCCACCTCGCCGATGTAGCGCTCTTGGGCAGCAACTTCGCAAAGCAGATTGACTTCGGCAGGACCGCAGCGGCCGTCGGCGAGCCACCAGGGGTGGAGCCCAATGCCGGCGATGATGCCTGGTTGGCGACGGGCGCGCTCGTTAGCGGCCGAAAAGTCGCGTGGATTGACGCCGCAGTCAAAGAGCCCCAGACCCAATGCCGCCGACTCACTGGCTGCAGCATCGGGGCTGAGCATCAAATCAAGGTGACAATGCGCGTCAAAGAATCGCGGTTCCATCGTAGGGCATCCTGCTAGTCCAGGCGCTGGCCATCGGCGCGCACGTGCTCGGTGCCGCGCCCGCTGATCTGGCGGATAACCTCGCCGGCAATCATCTGACCCATGATGGGCGGCATAAAGCTGGCGGTTCCGAGTTCGGTACGCTCGTGGATGTTGGAAGGGTCGCGGGGTTGGGTCTTAACCGATTCCTCGCAGCTAAACAGCACGTGCAGGCTTTTGATTCCGCGCTTCTTGCATTCTTTGCGCATGATGCGGCTCATGGGGTCACGTACCGTATCGAAAATGTCGGCAAAGCGGAGGCACTCGGGATGGAGCTTGTTGGCCCCGCCCATGGAGCTAACCAAACGGATGTCGTGGTCCTGAGCATATTTGGCAATGGTGAGCTTGGCCGAGATGGTGTCGATGGCGTCGACGACGTAGTCGAGTTTGCCGTCCGTCTGCTCCAAAACGCTCGCAAAGAACTCGTCGATGTTATCGCTCAACAGGTATTCAGTTCGCTTGATAACGGTGGCGGCGGGATTGACATCGCGAATCATGGCTTCCATCACGTCAACCTTGCGCTTGCCGACGGTGCTGTGAAAGGCGATGGCCTGACGGTTGATATTGCTGGGCGCGATGACGTCCTTATCCAGAATGACGAAATGACCGATGCCGCCGCGGGCGAGTGCCTCGCAGCAGTTGGAGCCCACGCCTCCGCAGCCGAGCACCAGCACCGTAGCATCGGCGAGCTTGTCGAGTGCCTCGCGGCCCATGATGATCTCGAGCTTGGTGTCGCGTGTCTCGATGGGGGCTGCGGCTGCGGTTTCGGTCATAGATATCCTCCGATGGGGGAAACGGGTCGTGTTTTAGCTATCGCCATTATAGGTATTATCACGATTCCATTTGAACCCTTGGGGTTTGTTGAAATGGGATCGGGATTCGCATAAGATTGAAGCAGATGGCGCCCGTTGCCGCGGGTTAGCCAACTCCGAAACACGTTTGTAGCGTGAGAAGTGGCCGTCTTCGCATTACGCGATGGCGGCTATTTTTTTGAGTGTTAGATTAGATAGTTAGACAAACATCTAAATATCGAGTATAGTGTGCGCGTCATGAGAGATGATGAAAGGAGGTCTTATGCCGGGAGAGGGTTTTAAGGCGCTTGCCGATCCAACGCGACGGCGCATTTTGGAGTTGCTGCGCGAGGGTAATTGCACGGCGGGGGAGCTTGCCGAGCATTTCGATATCAGTAAGCCGTCGCTGAGCCATCACTTGGCGACGCTCAAAAACGCCGGGTTGGTAACCGACGAACGTCATGGTCAAAACATCGTTTACAGCTTAAACACTACCGTCATGCAGGACTTGATCGGTTGGTTTATGGGCTTTACAAACACTGAAGGTGATAAGGATGAATAACGAAAACAAGGGCATTCACCCCACGGGGGTATCGTCGCGCGTGTGGATTGCGCTGGTCGCTCTGTGCGTCGCCAATGTCGTAGCGCACCTCATGGTGATGCCGAGCTTGCCGGCGCAGATTCCCACGCACTGGGGCGCGAACGGCGCCGTCGACGGTTGGGGTCCTAGCTGGATGGCCTCCGCGCTCGGCGTGCTGCCTCTGGCGCTTCTCGCAATGTTCTGCGTGGTGCCGCGCATCGACCCCAAAGGTGAGGCATATCGAACCTCGGGCAAGTTCTACCAGGGCTTCGTAATCGCCTTCACCTTGTTCATGTGCGCGATAAGCTGGCTGGGAGAGCTTACGGTCTGGGGCGTGGTGCCGGCGGTCGGTTCGGTTAACGTGCTGATTTCCGGTGTTGTCGGTTTGCTGTTCATCGGCGTAGGCAACTATTTGCCGCGTGTGAAGCAGAACTATACGCTCGGTATCAAGACACCTTGGGCGCTTGCCGATCCCGAGAACTGGCGCCGTACGCAGCGTTTTGGCGGCGCCTGCTTTATGGTACTGGGTATTGGCCTGATTGTGATGGGCGTGGCAGGCAGCGTGCTTTCGAGTGAATTCGTCGCCGCAGTGATTGCGGTTCTGGCGTTTGGTTCGGTTGGAGCCGTCTACGTCTACTCGTATCTGTTGTGGCGCAAATCGCAGCGAGCCGCTCGTTAAGGTTGCGGAAAACTAGCGTACGCAGTTCATAGTATGTTCCGGGGGACTTTTCCCAGGTAGTATTAGGGGGTGTGGGCAACCATGCCCCTTTTTCGTTACGTTTCAGAGCTGGTTTTCTCATTTCGTTTCCACTAAAGCGAATCAAGAATAGGAAAACAGCAGGTAGAAAGGATAAAACAGGCAAATGGCAGAGTTTATCTACCAGATGTATCAGGCTCGCAAGGCCCATGGCGACAAGGTGATCCTTGACGACGTGACCCTGAGCTTCTACCCCGGTGCCAAGATCGGCGTCGTGGGCCCCAACGGTATGGGCAAGTCGACCCTGCTCAAGATCATGGCCGGCATCGAGGAGGTCTCCAACGGCGATGCCAGGCTCACCCCCGGCTACACCGTGGGTATTCTGCAGCAGGAGCCGCCGCTCGACGACGACAAGACCGTCATCGAGAACGTGCGCATGGCATTTGGCGACATGATTGCCA
This sequence comes from uncultured Collinsella sp., assembly GCA_900546425.1. Taxonomy (GTDB): domain Bacteria; phylum Actinomycetota; class Coriobacteriia; order Coriobacteriales; family Coriobacteriaceae; genus Collinsella. The sequence continues at coordinate 10,293 of URCU01000069.1, forward strand.
AGGTCGACCGCTTCAATAAGATCGGCGAGGAGATGTGCGACCCGGACTGCGACATGGACGCCCTCATGGCCGAGATGGGAAAGCTCCAGGACGAGATCGACGCCGCCGACGGCTGGGATATCGATTCCAAGCTCGGCCAGGCCATGGA
>URCU01000070.1:0-10209 GCA_900546425.1 uncultured Collinsella sp.
CCATAGCATCGTCCAAAATCGCGTGCCGAAGCGCGCGCACGTCCTCGGCAGACACTGCACCGGCCTCATCGGGCTGTTTTTGCGGCAAACCCGACATAAGCTCATCGATATAAAAGGCAAAGTAATCGTTCTTGTCGCGAAAGTGCTTGTAGAACGTCGTACGGCGAATCATGGCGCGGTCGCACAGCATGGCAACCGTCAGGTCCTCAAAACGATGCTCCTCGAGAAGCTCGGTGAAGGCATCGAACAGGGCGCGGTAGGTTTTCTTAATGCGAAGGTCCACTGGTATCGCCATCCTCAGGGCAAAGACAACACTCGTCAATCTGTCGCATATCTTACACCTGTACCTCGCGCGCTTTGCCCCGGTGCCGGCCCCGCCGAAAACACAACGCTTACCGGAAAGTTCGGCACGGCAAAACGTTGCGGGTATACTAGTAGCGTTATACCAACGGCAGCTGGCGCATGCCGCCGCGGCCATTCGAAACGGAGACATCATGCTTCCCGTCATCATCGGCATCGTTGTTGTCATTGTGATTGCCTGCGCCATCGCCGGCATCTACAACAACATGGTCACCAAGCGTAACCGCATCGATAACGCCTGGCAGAACATCGATACGCAGCTGCAGCGCCGCAACGACCTGATCCCCAACCTGGTCGAGACCGTCAAGGGCTACGCCAAGCACGAGCAGGAGACGCTCTCCGCCGTGATCAGCGCGCGTAACACCGCCGTCAAGGCCACCACGCCCGAGGCCAAGATGGAAGCCGACAACGTGCTGACCGGTGCGCTGCGCCAGCTCTTCGCCGTGGCCGAGGCCTATCCCGATCTTAAGGCAAACACCAACTTTACGCAGCTGCAGGCATCGCTCGAGGATACCGAAAACAAGATTAGCTATGCACGCCAGAGCTACAACGACTGCGTGCTCAGCTACAACAACGCCATTCAGACGTTCCCGGCTGTCATCTTTGCTGGCATCTTCCAGTTTAAGGAGCGCCAGGGCTTCGAGGCCGCCGAAGCAGCCCGCCAGGCCCCGACCGTCAAGTTCTAGTAGTTTGGCAGCGCATCCTTAATCGGCCAAATGCATAAACTGCCCCGTCGAATGCATACTTCGACGGGGCGGTTTCCTTTTTCGCGAAGGTCCCCCTCTAAGCGCCGTGCATTTTTAGGAGTATTCAACATAACCAAGAGCTTCGGGCGCCACGATAAATGCCAAAGACCGCGAATATCCCTGCAAATCAAACGCTGTCAGCCCATAACCCCGCCCATCATCCGTAGAAAACATCGAGAAATCCCGATTTTTTGCCCGAGGTCGGTATGCAGGGGCCTTCGATTGCAGAATACTCGCAAAGATGCACGTCGCCACCGCCCCCACATGGCGCGAAGCAAAACAAAAGGGCGACCCTCCTTTCCGGCGCACTCCGCAGGACGCAAGAAGCCCTCGCCGCACGAAGTGCGCAGCGAGGGCTTCTTGCATGTCCGAGGACGCGCCGGGAGGGAACTTGCTCTCTGCCCGGATAGGTAAGACAAATTACGCGACGGTGTAAACCCAGTTGTGCTTGTCCTCGACAGCACCGGACTGGATGCCAGTCAGGGTCTCGCGGAGCTTCTTCATCACAGGACCGATCTCGGTGTAGCCAGCCGGGAAGGTCACGGTCTCGTCGGCGCCATAGACCTTGTTGTCAATCTCGCCCACCGGGGAGATGACGGCAGCGGTGCCGCACAGGCCGCACTCGACAAAGGTGCCGGCCTTGACCTCGGCCCACTCGACAGGGCGCTGGTCAACGGTCATGCCCAGGTCCTGAGCGACCCGAACAAGCGAACGACGGGTGATAGAGGGCAGGATGGAGTCGGTGTGCGACTGCGGAACGACGAGCGTGCCGCCCTCCTTCACGAACAGGACGTTGGCGCCGCCGGTCTCCTCGACATAGGTGCGGGACTCGGAGTCGAGATACAGGTTCTCGGCATAGCCCTCGCGATGGGCCTCCATCGTGGGCTTGAGGGACATGGCGTAGTTCAGGCCGGCCTTGATGTTGCCGGTGCCGTGCGGTGCGGCACGGTCATACTCGGAAACGCGCAGCTTGACGGGCTTGAGGCCGCCCTTAAAGTACGGACCGACCGGGGTCACGAGAATGCGGAACGTGTACTCAGGAGCGGGAGCCACGCCGATCACGTCACCGGAGCCGATCATAAACGGACGCACGTACAGGGTCGCGCCGGAACCGAAGGGCGGAACCCAGGCGGCGTTGGCAGAAACGACCTGCTTGACGGCCTCGACGAACTTGTCCTTGGGGAACGGGGGCATCTCGAGGCGCTGGGCAGAGTTATACATACGCTCGGCGTTCATGTCGGGACGGAAGCAGACGATGCTGCCGTCCTCGGCGGTGTAAGCCTTCAGGCCCTCAAAGACCTCCTGGCAGTAATGGAAGATGCCGCCGCACTCGGAGACATGCAGGGTGTGGTCGGTGGTCAGGCCGCCCTCGTCCCACTCGCCGTCCTTCCAATGGGCCTCGTAGCTGTAATCGGTCTTCATGTAGCCAAAGCCGAGGCTACCCCAATCGATATCCTTCTTCTCGACAGTCATATGTCGCTCCTTACATACACAGTTGCAAACTCGCGAACCCGCACGCAAGGACCGAGGCCGGCCGCGTCGCAACGTCGCACGCCCGGAGCGTAGAGCCGGACGGGACACGCAAACAGCATCAAAGCCGATGGCACGTCGATTCGCATGCACGAGATTGTACTCCCCGTACGCGTCTGATAAAACGCTTTTCTTTAACTAAGTAAAGTATTTTCATTTGACCGAAGCAAAAAGGCCCGCCACCGTAAGCGGTGACGGGCCTCAACTGTACGGTCTGCGCGCTGGCTCGAGCTAGGCGTTCTATTTACCCAGCTTGGCCTTAACCAGACCGACCACGGTCGGGATGATCGACACGGCAACGATGCCGATAATCAGCAGCTCAAAGTGCTCCTGCACAAAGGGAATGCCGCCAAAGAAGTAGCCCAGCAGCGTAAAGACCGTCGACCAGGTAATGCCGCCCAGCACGTTAAAGATGACAAAATTGCGCCAGTGCATGCCGCCCATGCCGGCGATAAAGGGCACAAAGGTGCGGATAAACGGGAAGAAGCGGCCCAGGAAAATAGCCAGGTGACCCCACTTGTCCAAGAAATCCTCGGACTTTTTGATGCGCTCTGGCGTCATGGCCTTGACCTTGCCCGAAGCGATAATCTTTTTGCCAAAGAAGTGACCGATCATAAAGTTGCACTGGTCACCCAGGATGGCAGCAGCCCATGCGACGGCCAGCAGAGCCACAATGTTAAAGCCGCCGTTGTGGGCAAAGAAGCCCGAAGCAAACAGCAACGAATCGCCGGGAAGGAATGGGAAGAACACCACGCCCGTCTCGATAAAGATGATCAGGAACACGCAGCCGTAGGCCATAAGCGGGCCGGCGGCGATCCAGCTGGCGATCGCGGTGCGCGGATCCTTAAGCAGCTCGGCGATAAAATTGATGAAACCCATGAAGTAAAACCTCTCAGTTGTGGGCGCGGATACGTCCAAGTTGACCAGTATACGGTTGCGGCGCCCCCTCGTGCGCCACCCCACAAAAGCATGACCCCATTACCAGCAAGTTTGCATAACTGACACCTGTCGCGCAAAGCCGCCAAGATTATTCTTCCTAATCCCTAGCGAATCGCTATACTTTATTGAATCGCATTGCCATGGCGCTAAGGGAGGGCGGCCGGTGAGCTTTATCAATACCATTCGCGAGGACATCAAGACCGTCCAAGCGCAGGACCCCGCCGCGCAAAACGGTCTGGTCATCTTCCTTTCCTATCCTGGCCTGCACGCCAAGTGGAACCACGTGCCCGAGCACTGGCTGTGGGAGCACGGTCATCGCTCGCTCGCCCGTGTACTCTCGCAAATCACCCGCCACATCACCGGCGTCGAGATTCACCCTGCCGCGCAGATCGGCAAGCACTTCTTTATCGACCACGCCATGGGCGTTGTCATCGGCGAGACCACCATTGTGGGCGACAACTGCGTGCTCTACCAGGGCGTCACGCTCGGCGGCACCGGCAACGAGACCGGCAAACGCCACCCAACGCTCGGCAACAACGTCACCGTGGGCACGGGCGCCAAGGTGCTCGGCAACATCCGCATCGGCAACAACGTCAAAATCGGCGGCAACTCGGTTGTCGTCAAGGACGTGCCCGACAACTGCACCGTCGTGGGCGTGCCGGGACGCATCATCAAGCGCAACGGCTGCCGTGTGTTCGAGGAGAGTTTCGACGCCAAGCAGCATCGCGAGTACATGCCCGATGACGCCGCCGAGCAGAGTGCCCTCAACCGCCAAGGCATCACCGAGAACGCCCGCCGCGTCAAAGAACTCGAGCGAGAGGTGGCCGAGCTCAAAGCCCTCGTCGCAAAGCTCGTGGACGAACGCTAGGAACGCAAGCGGCACAAAACGACATCGGCATCAACGCAAGAAGGCGCGCCAGGGAATCCATCCCCGGCGCGCCTTTCTTTTTGATGTGACATGCGGGACTGTCCCTTTGTCACATTATGCGAACTGACTCAGATAGAGGTCGGCATAAGCGCCCTCGGCTGCGAGCAGCTCCTTATGCGTGCCCTGCTCGATAATGTTGCCGTGGTCCATGACCAAGATCAGGTCGGCGTCCACGATCGTCGACAGGCGATGCGCGATCACAAAGCTCGTGCGCCCGCGCATAAGCGCGTCCATGGCACGGCCGATGGCAAGCTCGGTACGCGTGTCCACGCTTGAGGTCGCCTCGTCCAGGATGAGAATCGCCGGGTTGTTGAGCAGCACGCGTGCGATGGTCAGCAGCTGACGCTGGCCCTGGCTGATGCTTTCGGCATCGTTGGCCACGCGCGTGTCGTAGCCCTGCGGCATGGTGCGTACAAAGAAGTCGACCTGCGCGGCGCGTGCGGCCGCCACGATCTCATCGTGCGTCGCCTCGGGGCAGCCGTAGGCGATGTTCTCGGCAATCGTGCCGTCGAACAGCCAGGCGTCTTGCAGCACCATGCCAAACTGCTGACGCAGCTCGCCGCGATCCATGCGGCTCGTATCCACACCGTCGAGCGTAATGCGGCCACCGTCGATCTCGTAAAAGCGCATGAGCAGGTTGATGAGCGTCGTCTTGCCTGCGCCCGTGGTTCCCACCACGGCAATCTTCTGGCCCGGCTCGGCGGTAAACGACACGTCGCGCATAAGTGGCTTGTCGGGCGAATAACCAAAGCGCACGTGCTCAAAGGAGACACGGCCCTCTACGCGACCCGGCAGCTTGGCGGCCTCGTCCGGCAGCGGATCGGCTTCCATCTCGGGCTCATCGAGCAGGTCGAACACGCGCTCCGCACTCGCCAGCGCGCTCTGCAGCGAGTTGAAAGTGAACGACAGCTGCGTCATGGGTTCGGACGCCTCGTAGATAAACTGGAAGAACGCCTGGAACACGCCGACGGTCATGTGACCGGCGACCAGCATGCTGCAGCCCACGAGCGCAATCACGATCTGCGCCAGACGACCAATAAAGCGAACCGCGGGTCCGACGGCGTTGATCATAAAGTCGGCCTTGGTGCTCACGCGCGCCAGCTCGCCCGAGGCCTCGTGCACCTCGGCAGAGCTCTGGCGCTCGCGGTTGAATGCACGAATCACCAAACGGCCCGAATAGCCTTCCTCGACCGCGCTCGTGATTTTGGACACCCACTCCTGGCGCTCGCCGGTCACGTCATGTGTGCGACGCGAGACCACTTTGGTCATCAGCAGCGACAGCGCCATAAAGAACAAAAAGACGAGCGTGAGCGGCACGTTAAACACGAACATCACGCTCACGGCGCCCACCACGGTGCCGATCGACACCAGCAGCTGCAGCAGTCCGCGCTGCATACTCTCGGACATCTTGTCCAAGTCGTTGGTCGCGCGACTGACCACTTCGCCGGGGCGATGCGCGTCAAAGTAGGCGAGCGGCAGACGGTTGAGCTTTTGCGCGATGCGGTTGCGCAGGCGCAGATTGAGGCGCTCAGCGACGCTCGACATCAAAAAGCTCTGGAGCGCATAGAACGAGGCAGCGGCAGTCCAGATCATAAAGTAGACGAAGATGGTCTTGCCGCAGTTCTCCCAAGTGATGTTGAAGGTGGTCCCGTTGGCAAACGCCACCTGAATGTGGCCCCACAGCTCATCGATCACGCGGGCGCTATATGCCGGCGCAGCGGTGTTAAAGATGGCGTAGAACACAATGCTCGCGAACACGATATAGAAGCGCCAATGGTCGCCGGCAGCCTCGCTCCACAGGCGGCGCACCGTCGCCCAGGTGTCGCGGGGTTTCTCGTCCTCGTCCTCGTCGTCCACATCGCGCATGCGCTCTGCCTCGGCGCGGGCACGCTCGTCCTCGGCGCGCTCGTTTTCCTCGTAGAGTGCTTGGCGGCGAGCCTCGCGCTCGGCTGCAGCCTTGGCGGCGTCATCCAGCTCGGGTGCCACGGCAGCCGTTTCCTCGACCAGCCCCGCGGCAACGGCGTCATCAACGCCGCCCTGCTTCTTGAGCTCCTCGGCCATGCTACTCACCTCCCTTCATTTGCGATTCCGCGATGGCACGGTACACCTCGCAGGTTTCCATAAGCTCGCCATGCGTGCCCAAGCCCACAACCTCGCCGTCCTTGAGCACAACAATCTGGTCGGCGTGCAAGATCGTCGAGATGCGCTGCGCGATGATGAGCACCGCGGCGTCGCACGTCTCGTCTTGCAACGCATGGCGCAGGGCCGCATCGGTCTTAAAGTCCAGGGCCGAAAAACTATCGTCGAAGATATATAGATCGGCATGCTTCATGAGCGCACGGGCGATGGCCAGACGTTGGCGCTGACCGCCCGAAAAGTTCGTACCGCCCTGCGCCACCGGGGTATCGAGCCCCTGCGGCTGATCGAGCACAAAGGTGCTCTGGGCAACCTGGAGCGCATGAAGCATGTCGGCCTCAGTCGCGTCTTCGTTGCCAAAGCGCAGATTGCTTGCCACGGTGCCCGAGAACAGCCATGCTTTTTGCGGCACATAGGCAATGCGCCCGCGAATCTCGCCTTGCGAAAGCTCGCGTAGGTCCACACCATTCAGGCGAATGGAGCCCTTGGTAGCATCGTGGAAGCGCAGCAGAAGCTTTGCCACCGTCGATTTGCCCGAGCCTGTCGAGCCAACGATCGCAGTCGTCTGACCGCGACGGCAGGCAAAGCTCAGGTCGCACAGGGTGTCCTCGTCGGCATCGTCAAAGCGAAACGACATGTGGTCGAACACGGCCACCGCATCGGCTTCGTCTTGGGACTCGCGCGCCCCGTCATCCAGCGTGCGGTCACCGTCCACGATGCTCGGCTCGATCTCCAGCACCTGCTGCGCGCGGTTCAGACATGCGGCGGCGCGCGGAAGTGTCAGCACCACCATCTGGGCCATCATCACAAAGAACAGGATCAGAATTGCATACTCCAGCACCGCCGAGATACTCGCAATCTGCATGGCGTGGGCGCCTACGCGGTTGCCGCCCACCCACAGCACCGCCACCTCGGCGATGTTCATCAAAAAGAAGCTTGAGCTGTCGAGGCCCACAAACAGGTGGTTGACTTTGATGGCGTTGGCGGCGTATTCGCTAAACACCTCGTCCAGACGCCGTTCCTCGTGGCGCTCCTTGTTAAACGCACGGATGACGCGCACGCCCACAATATTCTCGCGCAGCACCACGTTCATGCGGTCGATAAAGCCCTGTAGGCGCATAAAAATCGGCGCCGCGTTGGCAACCGTAAAGACCGCCGCCACCAGCACAATCGCAACGACTACGCCCAGAAGCGTGCCCATGGCAGGATCGATAAACCAGGCGAAGATGATGCCCGCCACAGCCAAAAACGGCACGGGCAGCACCAGCTGAATCGTCTGCAGAATCGCCTGCTGAATCACGTTGATGTCGTTGAGCGAGCGCGTGATCATCGATCCGGTGCCAAAGCGCTCAAAATCGCTGGCCGCGAGCTCGAGCGATTTGTCGTACACGGCATTGCGGATATCGCAAGCCACGTTGGCGGCCAGGCGCGCCGAAAGATAGCAGCCCAGCACCGTGCCGCCGCTAGCCATGCTGGTCGCGATAAACATGTATAGGCCGTTGCGTAAAATGTAGTCGACATCGCCCGTGGTAATACCGGTGTTGACCATGTTCGCCAACATCGTGGGAACCAACAGCGTACCAACGTTATCCACCAGCAGCACCAGCAGCGTCACTGCGACAAGCCCTCGATATGGCTTTAGAAACCTCATTAACAGTCGCACGACTCCCCCTCACCTTGATTCTCGGCTTGGCTCTCGGCAGCGATATGCTGCTTAAAGGCATCGCACTCATCGCCGAGCACCTGAGAGAATTTGCCGATCAAGCGCATAATCTCGCGCTGCTCACATGGCTCAAGCGCGCCAAAGGCTCGCTGTTCGGCCTTGAGTGCCGGCAGCGCATAACGCTCGGCAAATCGCCTGCCCTCTCCGGTCAGGCTCACAACCTTGTTCTTACGACTGCCTTCGGCAAACTCCAACGTTGCGAAGCCCCGCGCCGTCAAGGTTTTAATTGCCGAGTTGATGGTCTGCTTGCTGTAGAACCATTCGCTTGTCAGACGGCTTACGGCAATACTGCCGCCCGCCGTGCTGGTGTCGACGAGCATCCAATAGGCGCAGTCCGAAAGGCCGCAGGCGCGCGAGAACTCCGAATAGATATGGTCGAGTCCATTGAGCAACCGATCGAAGTCGACCAGCGTAACCGCACTATTCATCTATCCCACCATTCGATTGTCCGATTTTTGACCAATTATATGTCTCTAGATTAGTCCGAGTTTTGACTATCGTCAACAGGCTCTCCGCAAATGCGTGCATTTTTATGGCCTATCGGCAGAAAAAGACCGCCGGCGCGGGGGCGGCGCCAGCGGTCACGTGAAAATCGAGTTTTATTGCCTGTTAAGCGGCGACGGCCTCATAGACCGTAGCGCCCGAGAAGCTGTCATGCAGGCTCTTGCCGGCAATCCACGGCAGCTCGACGACCTCGCAGACCGTGTTGACCAGCTCGGAACAGTCAGTAAAGTGGCCCTTGTCGTTGAGGGCCTCGCAATCCTGAACACGCCAATAGCCATCGGTGTGCGTGATGTAGTACTCGTGATCGTTGATCGACACGAAAGCGCGCGTCTTGGAACGCAGCAGCTTCAGAAATCCTTCGAAATCGGTCTCGACGACATCTCCAGCCTGGAACATGATGTTACCTCCTGGCCCGGCGCCACCACGGCGCATTGATAAACGTTGGTACTCCTTTAGTAAAACCTTTATCAAAGGTTATGCGTTCGTCATTTAGGCAAGTGGTAAAAAACCGCAGGGTAGACGGGATAAAACGTTTAACCATCCCATTGGTTTGTCACATTCTGAAGGTACTTTTATGCAAACCTACTTTGCCAATTGGAATCCATCCTTTTGGCCGGGCAATTGACCGTCTATCGTTTGAGCCCGGCGGGTATGAACGGGGCATCTGCAACGCCACCGCAAGGAGACACCATGGAGACTATCGAAGCACTCATTCACCGTCGCAGCTGCCGCAACTACAGCGATCGTCCCGTCGAGGCCGAAAAGCTTGCACGTATTATCGAAGCCGGCCAATATGCACCGAGCGGCATGGGCCGCCAACCGGTGACGTTTGTCGCCGTCACCGACCCCGCGACCGTCGAGCGTCTCTCACAGCTCAACGCCCAGGTCATGGGCAGCAACAGCGACCCCTTCTATGGCGCCAAGACCGTTGTGGTGGTGCTGGTTGACCGCAGCGTGCCCACACATCTGGAAGACGGCTCGCTCGCCATGGGCAACCTGCTCAACGCCGCATATGCACTGGGTGTCGATTCGTGCTGGATTCACCGCGCGCATGAGGTCTTTGACTCGCCCGAGGGCCTGGAGCTGCTGGCCAGCTGGGGCCTGCCCGCCGACGGCAGCCTGCGCGGTGTCGGTAACTGCATTCTTGGCTACGCCGAGGACACGCTACCCGAGGCAAAGCCGCGCCGCGACAACATCATCTACGTAAGGTAATTAGTTCCGCCGTTCTACCGAACGGCGGGCTCGTTGACGCTGCGCGGGCCGCATTCACGCCAATCTGACGTTCAATTTCGAGGGCGCGACCAGAAGGTCCTGCCTCTTATACACATCTGACGCTGCCGACG
>URCU01000071.1:0-10183 GCA_900546425.1 uncultured Collinsella sp.
AAGCAGAAGACGGCATACGAGATTACTACGCGTCTCGTGGGCTCGGCGTCAAACGTCTAGATCTGTAATAAGTAGACAGGTTTTCGGCCTCTAGATGTTACAGATCGAGATCTTTTAGCGGTAGCCAACCTTCTGTCTTGATCTGTAACAGTTACGAGGCCAAACGGTCCCTTGTTGTTACAGATTGAGACAAACTTGACAGGAACAACCACATCCGCGTCAGCTGCACCCCTCAGCGCCCATACCACCGGCATCTCCATTCCTCAGCCAGATCGGCCCGTCGCGGAATACCCGCCAGCCTCATCTTCTCAACCAGCTTCCCCGGATTCTTGAGCTCATCAAACGTAAACCGAAGCACCTTTTGCCCGAGCATTGTCAGATGGGACTCCCGCTGACGTTCTGCCACGAATGGGTCGATCGACTCCCGACCCTCGTCGTTCTGCAAGGTATACTTCCCCTTTCCGTCCAGCTCGCCAATCACGCACGTTCCGTCCTCGAGCCTCCAAAAATAATCAACGCGAAACACTTGGCTCGAATCGAGCGGATCACGAAACTCCACTTGCAACCCCGGCACCGGAAACCCATACGCGATAAAAAATGCCCGAAAACGAGACTCTCCGCCGTTTTCGGACAGCCCGTCCGCATACGACGCAATCACCTGCGCTCTGCGATGCCCGCGCTTGCCTTCACAATCCATACGAAGCCGCTCACAAAAGTCATCGCGCGATACGCCCTTTGCTCGCAACGCAGAATCGGCGATCGCCAGGCCATACGAAAACGGCGCGCGCAGCAGGCAGTCCTCAACCGTGCGCCAAAACGGCGTCGCCCGCACGCCGTCGACTTGTTCAAGCGCACCCGCCGTCTGCGGACGCAACAGCCGGCATCCTGCACTCAGCGGCACCGAGCAACCTGTCTTAACAAGATATCGTGGCCCAAGCAGATCATTCGGCACCTCCAAACCCCACAAAAGCGCCGCGTCATAGCCCCAAAACGCCCAATCGGGATGAAACTCCGCAAGCCCTTTGATGGTCCGCAGCGCTCGCTCCGCCGGTGTCAACGCATCCCAATCATGTTGAAAACAGAACAGATACGACTCGGGCTCCGCAATGTCATCGGTCCCCACATGACGCCGCATCCACATGAGCTCGGCATTGTCGTGTGTCACAAGCAGCACGCCTTGTTCAGCCGCCTCCGTGAGCCTGGCAAGCATCCTATTCCGCGCCAAGGTGTTACGTGTCGCCTGCTTGTGTTTAAGAACGGTATTAGACACTTTCATCACCACCACATCGGAGAAATGGACCATTGTCACCGTTGCCGCTGTCGGCAAACGTATCAATCTGTAACAGGAAGACAGTCTTTGAACCTCTAGTTGTTACAGATCGAGATTTTCAGTCGTGCGTCCAACCTTTGTCTCAATCTGTAACAGTTAGACCGTTTTTTTGGCCCCTTCCCGTTACAGATCGAGATCTTTCGGCAGGCGCCAACCTTCCGTCTTGATCTGTAACAGTTAGAAAGCCAAACGTCCCCTTGCTGTTACAGACCGAGACAAATAGACAGGCGGCGGCGCTGCGACAGCCCACTCCCTACTCCCATTCCTGCTCGTAAATATTGAGCGACTTCACGTACCGCCCCTGAGCGCCCATGATGTCGCGAACCAGGCGCAAAAAGAAGCTGATGCACGAGGTGTCGAAACCGTCCTCCAGGTCCTCGGGATGCACTGCGCCCGGCCCGTCGACCGCCGTGTCGCTCAGGCGCGCGATGTCATACAGGTAGAGCTGCCCCGCCGTCAACCAGACATCGTCGACGCACGCGAGTCGCACCGCAATCGCGCCATCGTTCCAACGCTCCTTTTGCACGATATGTGGGTCGTAGACGTCAAAGCGACGGTCGGTGCGCGTGTCCTTCAGCACGACCATGCCAGTCGCGGGATCCTTGTCCAAAATTCCAAAGCGCGAGAAATACTGCGTGTCGCGCACCTGCTTAAGTCGCCCGAGCGAAACAGGAGAAATTGACGCTGGCGGCTCGTCCACATACAGCTCCAACAGCGTCTTGCCGTGGTAATAGGGGCGCTCAAACAACAGCCAATCGGTAAACGCCATGTTGTAGGCCATGATTTCGTTTTGAGAAGGTTCCTCGCAATAGCTGAGCCACGGATCGACGATAATCTCGAACTGCTCGCGCGCCGGCTCCAGGAATTGAAACTTCCGCAGCATCCAAAAGTGAGCCATGTCGGCAATATCGTTGCCGACGGCTTCGGCCAGCTGCGCTCGGTCAAAAACTTGGTCAGTCATGGCATCCTCCTCAAACTGATGGACCTCAATTTGAGCTTACGAGGAGGGCGAGCAACCGAGGCAAGCGCGGGCAAAATAGGCCTTCGACTGCAAACCAGATACTAACCAAACACTTGACGGGACACTTGACCGAATGAGCGAACCGCAAAGAAACCGCAGGTAGACATAGACAGCCAACCCGCCCTTTTGAGCCAGATGTCCGCAGCCACCACAGAAACAACAGGTGACCACAGCCCAAGAAGTCGACAAATGAACACCCATACGTCGACAAACGAGCAAATCGCTCGCAAAGAGTGTCCCCAACGACTAGACAAAAAAGAACGTCCCCAATGACTAGTCATTGGGGACGTTCTTGAATGGCTACCTTACAGCTCCAGCGCCTCGGCGACTTCGGCTGCGCAGGCCAGGGCATCGGCCATGGCGTTTACAACGAGCGAGCTGCCGTTGCGGGCGTCGCCGGCCACATACACCGGCGCGGCATCCGCGGCGACACCCTCCGTGCGAGCCGCGAGGTGCGAGCCCTCGGCAGCCATCACCGGCAGCGGACGACCAACGGTGGCAACAGGCACGCCGACAGCTTCGAACACACTGTGCTCGGGACCCGTAAAGCCACAGGCGATGAGCACCAGCTGCGCCGGCACCTCGTGCTCGGAGCCTGCGATGCGCTCCGGCTTGCCGGCCGACCAGTCCAGATCGACCACGCGCAGGCCCGCGGCCGCACCCTTCTTGTCCAGCAGCACCTCGAGGGTATCCACGCCCCAGGCGCGCATCTCGCCACCCATGGCGGCAATGGCCTCCTGCTGACCGTAGTCGGTCTTCTTAACGTTGGGCCACTGCGGCCAAGGGTTGCTCGCTGCACGCTTATCGGGCGCGGCCGGCAAGAACTCAAACTGACGCACGCTGCGCGCACCCTGACGCACCGCGGTACCCACGCAGTCGTTGCCGGTATCGCCACCGCCAATGACCACGACGTCCAGACCGTGCGCGTTCACCGCGGGCTCGCCACCATCGAGCACCGAGACGGTCGAAGCCGTCAGGTAGTCCACGGCATACACCACGCCCGGGGCATCCACATTCGTAGCCGAAAGACCGCGGGGCGCACGAGCACCGGCAGCCACCACAACGGCGTCAAAGCCATTGAGCTTGGCCGCTACCGCAGGGTTCGTAACATCGGCACCCAGCTCAAACACAATGCCCAGCTCGCGCATGAGCGTCACGCGACGCTCGACCACAGACTTCTCGAGCTTCATGTTGGGAATGCCGTACATGAGCAGACCGCCCGGGCGGTCGTCACGCTCAAACACCGTCACGCGGGCGCCACGACGCGCAAGCTCCCATGCCGCCACCAGACCAGCAGGACCGGAGCCCACCACAGCAACCGTGGGCGCGCCCTCCCCTGCCGGCTCAAAGCGACGCGGACCGCCATGTGCCCACTCATGGTCGCTGATCGCGCGCTCGTTGTCGTGAATCGTCGTGGGCTGGCCGTCGACCGAGCCCAGGTTGCACGCGGCCTCGCACAGCGCTGGGCACACGCGGCTCGTGAACTCAGGCATGGGCGAGGTAAGCGACAGACGCTCGGCAGCCTCGTCCCAGCGGCCGCGGTACACCAGCTCGTTCCACTCGGGAATCAGGTTGTGCAGGGGGCAGCCGCTCGGGCGTGCCTTGCCAAAGCTCGCGCCCATCTGGCAAAACGCCACGCCGCACATCATGCAGCGGCTCGCCTGGGCGCGACGTGCATCGTCATCGAGTTCCACGTACAGCGGATCAAAATCATGGCTGCGCTCCTCCACGGGGCGGAGCTCGTGGGCCACGCGATCGATATCAAGAAAAGCACCAGGCTTACCCATGGCACTTACGCCTCCTTCTTGGTCGAAGCAACAGAGCTGGCAGCCACGGACGCAGCGCCCGCAGCACCGCCCGCGACATCAAAGCGAACGACATCCGCGGCACTCGCGCGCCCGGTCACAATGTCAAACGCCAGCTCCTCGGCTTGCGCATGCGTCTTGCCCACAGCCTCGGCCGCAGCGACAATCGCCAGCACGCGCTCGTACTCGGTCGGAATGACCTTCACAAAGTGCTTGCTCATCGAGTCGAAGCTGTAGAGCAGCTTAATTCCGCGCGGACTCTGCGTCGCGTCCACGTGCTCCTGGATGAGCGCACGAATCTGCGCCAGCTCGCCGGCCGTCGGGGCCTTGAGCTCCACGCTCTCGTGGTTCACGCGGGCATCGAGCGTGCCGTACTGGTCAAAGACGTAGGCCACGCCACCCGTCATGCCGGCGGCGAAGTTCTGCCCGACCTCGCCCAGGATGAGTGCCAGACCGCCCGTCATGTACTCGCAGCCATGGTTGCCGCAGCCCTCGACCACCACGGTGGCACCGGAGTTGCGTACGGCAAAACGCTGGCCGGCAAGACCGTTAATGAAGCCGCGGCCGCTCGTAGCACCAAAGAACGCAACGTTGCCCACGATGATGTTCTCGTCGAACTTGTAGGTCGCATGCGGGTTGGGGCGCACCGACACCTCGCCGCCCGAAAGGCCCTTGCCAAAGTAGTCGTTGGCGTCGCCGCACACGTTGAGCGTAATGCCGCGCGGCAGGAAGGCGCCAAAGCTCTGGCCAGCCGAACCATCGCAATCGATGGTGATGGAGCCGGCGGGCAGACCCTCGGGATGCGCCTTGGTCACCGCGTTGCCCAGGATGGTGCCCACGCAACGGTTGACGTTGGCGATATCGGCGCGGAAGCGAATCGGACGCAGGTGCGCACGGGCATCGGCCGTATAGGGCACAAACAACGTGGAATCGAGCGTCTTGTCGAGCTCGCTGTCCGCAGCCATCTGCGGCAGGAAGTGGCGACCGTCGGCGCCCGGAATATGGGCACCGAACTCGCAGGTCGCGCTCGCCAGCACGGGCGACAGATCGAGCAGGTTGGCCTTGCGGTTGCCCGGGACCTCGACCTGGCGCAAGCACTCGGGATGGCCGACCATCTCGTCGACGGTGCGGAAGCCCAGGCTCGCCATGACCTCGCGCAGCTGCTCGGCAACAAAGAGCATAAAGTGCTCGACGTGCTCGGGTTTGCCGCGGAAGCCGCGACGCAGGCGGCAGTTTTGCGTAGCGATGCCGGCCGGGCAGGTATCCTGCTGGCAGTCGCGCTGCATGAGGCAGCCCATGGAGATGAGCGGCATGGTCGCAAAGCCAAACTCCTCGGCACCCAGCAGGCAGGCGACGGCAACATCGGTGCCGTCCATGAGCTTGCCGTCGGCCTCGAGCACCACGCGTGAGCGCAGGCCATTTTGCAGCAACGTCTGCTGAGCCTCGGCAAGGCCAAGCTCCAGCGGCAGGCCGGCGTGCCAAATGGAATCGCGCGCCGCGGCACCTGAGCCGCCGTTATGGCCGCTGATCAAGATCTTGTCGGCAGCGCCCTTGGCCACACCGGTGGCGATGGTGCCGACACCGGCCTCGCTGACCAGCTTGACCGACACGCGCGCGCCGGGGTTGGCGTTCTTAAGATCGAAGATCAGCTCCGCCAGGTCCTCGATGGAGTAGATGTCGTGGTGCGGCGGAGGCGAGATCAGGCCGATGCCGGGCGTGGACTGACGGACCTCGGCGATCCAGGGATAGACCTTCTTGCCGGGCAGGTGGCCGCCCTCGCCGGGCTTGGCGCCCTGGGCCATCTTGATCTGAATCTCGAAGGCGCTGCACAGATAGCGGCTCGTCACGCCAAAGCGCGCACTTGCCACCTGTTTGATCGCGGAATTCTTGGAGTCGCCGTTGGCCAGCGGGGTCTCGCGACGCGGATCCTCGCCGCCCTCGCCCGAGTTGGAACGGCCGTGCAGGCGGTTCATGGCGATGGCCATGCACTCGTGCGCCTCTTTGCTGATGGAACCGTACGACATGGCGCCGGTGTTAAAGCGGCGGACGATGTTGAGCGCAGGCTCGACCTCGTCGAGTGCCACCGGGGTACGGCCGCTGGCATCAAAGTCCAGCAGGTCGCGCAGGCGCACGGCACGGCCGGTGCGGTGCAGGCGGGCGCTGTACTCCTTAAAGGTGTCGTAGCTGTCCTCACGGCAGGCGGTCTGCAGCAGGTAGACAGTTTGCGGATCGATGAGGTGATCCTCGCCGCCGAGCGGGCGCCACTTGGTCAGACCCAGCGTGGGCAGCTGATCGGGAGCCGGGCTCTTAAGGATGGCGAGCGCGGCGTCGTAGCGCTCGTTTTGCTCGCGCTCGACGTCCTCGACACCCATACCGCCCACACGGCTCACCGTGCCGGCGAAGTACGCGTTGACGAACTCCGGCGTAAAGCCCACGGCCTCGAAGATCTGCGCCGAATGGTAGCTCTGCACCGTAGAGATGCCCATCTTGGACATGATGGAGACGATGCCGGCGGTCGCAGCCTTGTTGTAGTTGGCGATGCCCTGCTCGGCCGTCACGTCCAGGTCGCCGCGCGCCGCCAGATCGCGGATGCACGCGTGTGCGTTGTACGGATAGATGCCGCTCGCGGAGTAGCCCACCAGTGCCGCAAAGTCGTGCGGAGACACGGCATCGCCGCACTCCACCACGATGTCGGCAAAGGTGCGCACGCCAGCGCGGATCAGGTGATTGTGCACGCAGCCCACGGCAAGCAGCGACGGCACGGGCACCTCGCCCGCAGCGGCACGATCGCTCAGCACCACGATGTTCACGCCGTCGCGGACCGCAGCCTCAACGTCCTCGGCAAGCTGCTTGAGCGCAGCCTGCAGTGCGCCCTCGCCGGCGTCGCGGCGGTAGACGGCACGGAAGCGGCGAGTCTTAAAGCCCACGCGGTCGATGGCGCAGATGCGGTCAAACTCCTCCTCGTTGAGCAACGGACGCTCCAGGCGCACCAGCTGGCAGGCCGTACGGGAATCCTCGAGCAGGTTGCCGTGGTTGCCCAGGTAGAGCGTAGTCGAGGTGACCATATGCTCGCGTAGGGCGTCGATCGGCGGGTTCGTGACCTGAGCGAACAGCTGATAGAAGTAGTCAAAGAACGAGCGCGTCTTCTTGGACAGGCAGGCCAGCGGCGCGTCGATGCCCATCGAGGCGAGTGGCGCCTTGCCCTGCTGGGCCATGGGACGCACGACCTCGTCGACGTCATCCCAGTGGTAGCCGAGCTTGGCCATGCGCACGGCGGCGGGCATCTCGGCGTCCTCGGCGGGCGTTGCCGCAACGGGCTCATCGAGCGCGTCGACGGTCAGCGTCTCCTCGGCAATCCAGTCGCGGTAGGGCTTTTCCTTGGCGTAACGGGCGCGCAGCTCATCGTTGTAGATCACGCGGCCGCGGGCAAAATCGACCTCGAGCATCTGGCCCGGCCCCAGACAGCCGCTCGTCAGGATGTTCTCGGGGCGCACCTCGATGGTGCCTACCTCGCTCGCCAGCATAAAGCGGCCGTCGCGCGTCACGTAGTAGCGGGCGGGGCGCAGGCCGTTGCGGTCGAGGGCGGCACCCAGGGTACGGCCGTCGGTAAAGGCGATGGCGGCCGGACCGTCCCAGGGCTCCATGAGCATGGACTGGTAGGCGTCGTAGGCGCGGCGCTCCTCGCTCAGACTGTCGTTGTGGTCCCACGGCTCGGGCAGCAGCATGGATGCGGCACGCGTGAGCGGACGGCCGTTCATGACCAAGAACTCGAGCACGTTGTCCAGAATCGCGGAGTCGGAACCCTCGCGGTTGATGATGGGCATCACACGCTCAAGATCGTGCTGCAACACGGGACTGTACAGATTGGGTTCGCGGGCGCGAATCCAGTTGACGTTGCCCTTGAGGGTGTTGATCTCGCCGTTGTGGATGATAAAGCGGTTGGGGTGCGCGCGCTCCCAGCTGGGCGTGGTGTTGGTGGAGTAGCGTGAGTGGACGAGCGCCACGGCCGTCTTGACGGCGGCATCGTTGAGGTCGATGAAGAAGCGACGCATCTGCGTGGCGACGAGCATGCCCTTGTACACGATGGTACGCGAGCTCATGGAGCACACGTAGAAGATCTTATCGCGCAGGGCAAACTCGGCGTCAGCCTTTTTTTCGATGGTGCGGCGGCACACGTACAGGCGGCGCTCGAAGGCGTCGCCCGCCGGCGTGTCGTCCGGACGGCCCAGGAAGGCCTGCAGGATAGTAGGCATGCAGGCGCGGGCCGTCTCGCCCAGGTCGTGCGGGTCGACGGGCACCTCGCGCCAAAAGAGCAGCGGCACGCCGGCCTCGGCGCAGCCCTCCTCAAACACGCGACGGGCATCCTCTACGCCCTTGTCGTCCTGCGGGAAGAACAGCATGGCCACGCCATAGTCGCCCTCTGCCGGCAGAATCTGGCCGCACTTTTGAGCCTCTTTGCGGAAAAAGTGATGCGGAACCTGGAACAGGATGCCAGCGCCGTCGCCGGTGTTCTTCTCGAGTCCCGTACCGCCGCGGTGCTCCAAGTTGACCAGAATGGACAGCGCGTCGTCCAGAATCTGGTGATGGCGCTCGCCGTTGATATCGGCAAGCGCGCCGATGCCACATGCATCGTGGTCGAATTCGGGGCGATAAAGGCCCTGCTGCTGAGCGGAATCTGCCTGCATCGCGATCCTCCCCTAGATATTTAGACAGTCAGTTGAATAGGCATACTAGGAGCATCGCCGACCCGTTGTGTTTCCCACCCGTTTCGAAACAATCGCGTAACGCACGCCCTACGAGTGGACACCGCCGACCTCAAGGACGGCAACAAGGGCCCAAGTTCGACCTGTAAACTCACCGCTTCAAACATCTCAATCTGTAACAGGAGGAGCCGATTTTGGCGCTTAGATGTTACAGATTGAGATTTTCTGCAGGACAGTTTTGGTTTATCTCAATCTGTAACACGAAGGGCCGGTTTTTGCAGCTAACTGTTACAGATCGAGATTTTCCATAGGACCATTTCTTCCTGTCTTGATCTGTAACACCTAGACCCAATTTCCATCCCTAGTCGTTACAGATCAAGACATTTCGGCAACTCCCTTTCACCATCCTATTCAAATACAACAATTTTGTTAGTCACGGTTAACTTTTTGGCCTAAAACGGGTATCCTTTGCGGCGTCAAGCAAACGGCACGCAGGAGCGCACCATGCTCAACCATCTCAAACAACACTTTGGCTCCCGGCGCACCGGTGGTCACGGAGGCCTAGACATTGCGCGGCATGTCGGCCCCGGGCTGCTCGTGACCGTCGGCTTTATCGACCCGGGCAACTGGGCCTCCAATATGGCCGCGGGCTCGCAGTTTGGCTACGCGCTGCTGTGGATCGTCACGCTGTCCACAATTATGCTCATTGTGCTGCAGCACAACGCGGCACACCTGGGTATCGCCACGGGCGCCTGTCTTGCCGAGGCCACGACACGCTACCTCCCCCGCATCGTGGGACGCGCGGTACTCGCCAGCGCCTATCTCGCGGCCATCGCCACCGCCATGGCCGAAGTCCTGGGTGGCGCGATTGCCCTTCAAATGCTCTTTGGGCTGCCCGTGCGCGCGGGCTGCGTCATCGTGGCGGCAGTATCGATGGCGATGCTCATGACGAGCTCCTACAAGCGCGCCGAGCGATGGATCATCGCCTTCGTAGGCGTGGTAGGACTCTCGTTTTTGGCTGAGCTTACGCTGGTCAAGGTCGACTGGCCGCAGGCCGCCGCAAGCTGGATCACACCCAGTATGCCCACCGGCTCGGCCGCGATTATCGTAAGTGTCCTAGGCGCGGTCGTTATGCCTCACAACCTCTTCCTGCACTCCGAGGTCATCCAATCCATGCACTTCGAAGGCCAAGGCGAGCAGGTTATCGAAGAACGTCTACGCTATGAGCTCTTCGACACGCTCTTTTCGATGGGCGTGGGCTGGGCAATCAACTCGGCCCTGTCTCTTATACACATCTCCGAGCCCACGAGACGCGTAGTAATCT
>URCU01000072.1:0-9997 GCA_900546425.1 uncultured Collinsella sp.
TTACTACGCGTCTCGTGGGCTCGGAGATGTGTATAAGAGACAGCTCCTTAGAACGGCTCTCAAGGTCGTTCCACTGCGACTGCAGCGAACGAAGTTCGTCAACGGCCAGCATCTGCGTAAGCTCGTTCGCGCGCGAGGACAGCTCTTTGTACTTGCGCGCACGATCGACCTGACGCTCCAGCGGGCGCAGCTGACGGGCAATCTCCTTATTGATGTCGCGGGCACGGGTCAGGTGCTCGTCCATCGATTTAATCTTTTTAAGTGCACGCTCCTTGCGGCGCTTGTGCTTGGAGATGCCGGCAGCCTCCTCGATCAGGGCGCGGCGCTCCTCGGGGCGGCTCTGCAAAATGGCATCGAGCTTGCCCTGGCTAATGATGGAATGCGTATCCTTGCCCAGGCCAGAATCGTGCAGAATGTCCTGAATGTCCATCAGGCGGCACGGGCTCGAGTTGATGAGGTACTCGCTTTCGCCCGAGCGGTACATGCGACGGGTGATGGCGACCTCGTCAAAGTCGACGGGCAGCATATGGTCCGAGTTATCGAGCACCAGGGTGACCTCGGCGACACCCACCGGCTTGCGCGCCGACGAGCCCGAGAAGATGACGTCCTCCATGGCCTGACCGCGCAGCTGCTTGGCGCTCTGCTCGCCCAGGACCCACAGAATCGAGTCGGAGATGTTCGATTTTCCCGAGCCATTGGGACCGACGATGACGGTCAGGCCCGGCTCAAATGACATATGGGCGCGGTCGGCAAACGACTTGAACCCTTTGAGCGTGAGGGACTTGAGATACACGGTTCCTCGCTTAGACAGGCTTCTTGTTGAGAATCACGCCGTTGGTGGTGTAGCCCATGCGGTCGAGCGCCTCGAGCGCAGCGGCCGCCTCGGCCTCCTTCTTGGAGGAACCGGTGCCGCGGCCCTGGCGAATACCGTCGATGAGCACCACAGCGGTAAAGGTGGGCGCATGCGCGGGGCCCTCGGAGCCGACCAGCTTATACGCGGGAGGCTCGTGGCCATCTGCCTGCACGCACTCCTGCAAGAACGACTTGGGGTTAGCGGGGTGCTCGGCACGCTCGGAGGCCAGGTGCGGCTTGAGCGTACGATGGATAAACTCCGCCGCAACATCCCAGCCGGCATCCAGATACAGTGCACCCACGAGCGACTCGTAGACGTTCTCGAGCGCCGAGTGCAGGCCGCGCGCGCCGGTACCGGTCTCGGAGGCGCCAAAGATGATGATGTCGTCGATACCCAGCTCGTGCGACACCTCGGACAGCGTGGCGCCCGAGACAAGGGATACCTTCAGGCGCGTGAGCTTGCCCTCGTCAAACTCGGGATAGGACTCAAAGAGCGAACGGGCCACGACGGCGCCCAAAATGGAATCGCCCAAAAACTCAAGGCGCTCATAGCTGGCAGAGACCGGCTGCCCCTCGACGGCCGAGGGATGTGTGAGCGCCGCGCGCAGCAGCACCTTATTATTGAACTCATGGCCCAGGATCTCCTGGGCGCGCGTGAGTCGTTCAGACAAAGCCAAGACTTAGGCCTCCTTGGCGTTTTCGATCGCGTCGACGGCGTCGGCGACAGAGTTGAGCGACAGCAGGGTCTCGTCATCGATTTCGAGGTCGAACTCGTCCTCGATGGCCGTCACCAGCTGCAGACGCTCGAGCGAATCGGCATCGAGATCGTCAAAAGTGGTCTCGTCGCTAATGTCGGCGACATCGACACCCAACACGTCAGCGGCGACTTCGGCAATCTTATCGAAGATTTCGGAGCGATCCATAGCGCTTCCTCTCGTATGTCATGGAACACAACACAACACGGCAATCGGAGCCGCGTTGTAATACGGCTCCGATTCTACCCCACGCGGTACAGGTTGAGCCACGTAACGGGGCCTTTATAAAACGATACCGTCCATGGAATTGGCAACGTCCTGGACAAGCCCGGCACGTACGGCCTGGGCCGCGGCAAGCGTACCGTTCTTGACGGCCTCGACCGACGTGGCACCGTGGCCGATCAACACGACACCGCGCAGGCCCAGCAGGATCGCGCCGCCCTTGGCGTCGCCAGAAAGCTTGGCTTTGATCTCGCGCATCTGCTTTTTGATGAGCAGCGCGGCGATCTTGGTGCCATGCGAGGACATAAAGGCACCCTTGAGCTCCTGCAGCAAAAACTTGGCAGCGCCCTCGGTGGCCTTGAGCGCGATGTTGCCCGACATGCCGTCGGCGACCACGACGTCAAAATTGCCCGACGTAAGATCGGTGCCCTCGCAGTTGCCCACAAAGCCGGGAACCGCGGCCTTCATGGCCGGGAAGCACGACTTGGTAAAGTTGGAGCCCTTCTCGTCCTCGGTGCCGTTGGCAAGCAGGCCCACGCGAGGATGCTCAATGCCCAAAACCACGCGGGCATAGGCAGCACCCATCTGGGCGAAGCGCACCATGTCGTCCACCGTGACATCGGGATTGGCGCCCATATCGCACAGCACCGTCAGGCCGCCGGCGCGATTGGGCAGAGCGTTGGTCAGGCACGGACGGACCGGCTGCTTCTTGCCCTCCGCCAAATACCTAAACGGCGTGACGTAGGCCGTGGCGGCAGCGGTCATGGCACCGGTCGAGCCGGCCGAGAAAAACGCGTCCGCATTGCCCTTCTTAATGGCACGGCACGCAAGCACGATCGAGGACTTGCGCTTGGTCATCACGGCGCGGATGGGATCGTCCTCCATGCTGATGACGTCGGGGGCCTCCAGAGCCTCCACGCGGGCATGCGCTGCGGCAAAGGGGTTGACGATTTCGGCGGGACCGACAGCCAAGACCTCGATCTCGGGATCTGCCGCAAGTGCAGCCTCGATACCATCGAGGACAACCTGGGGCTTCTCGTCTCCGCCCACAACGTCTACACAAACGCGAACGTTACTCATTTCATATACTCCTTATACAAAAATGGCCGACTCACTGAGCCGGCCATTGTGGTTCCAGTTGGAACGGCATCGCATCCAGAGTATACAGTTACTCGGTAACGATAACCTCGCGGTCCTTGT
Organism: uncultured Collinsella sp.; assembly: GCA_900546425.1. Classification (GTDB taxonomy): domain Bacteria; phylum Actinomycetota; class Coriobacteriia; order Coriobacteriales; family Coriobacteriaceae; genus Collinsella. Next base: position 3,030 of record URCU01000072.1, read on the forward strand.
AGAAACCGCAGCTGGGGCACACGTGGTGCGGGAGCTTAACAGCACCGCAACGGGGGCACGTGGACTGTGCCGCAGCCGAGATCTTCATGTTGGCGGAACGACGGGTATGGGTGCGGATACGACCCTGCTTTTGTTTAGGTACGGGCATAGTGACCTTCCTTATGAACTATCCAGTGTGGCGATTACGCGCAAGTAGCGATACTACCACAGTTTTACTCGTCAAGCTTGAGATTCTTTAATGCTGCAAATGGATTTTCCGTGGCAGCGGCCCATTCGGCCTCCGCCTGGGCGGCGCAATCGCATTGCTCGACGTTGAGATTGATGCCACAGGTGGGGCAAAGGCCGCGGCAATCGGGCTTGCACAGGACAACGAACGGCGTGTCCATGACGACCGCGTCGTTGATGGGCTCACCCAGATCGACGATGCGATCCTCGCCCAGCAACTCATAGCCGTCTTCGTAGGCCTCGGGGTCCTCGGGCTCATCAAAGAGGTAGAACTCCTCGATCTCGCCCGCGATATCAAACGAGGCGGGCTCCAGGCAGCGGTCGCACTCCCCGGTGGCGTGCGCGCGGACCATGCCAGAGAGAAGAACGCCGGTACCGGCGTTGGTAAAGACCACGTCGTAGGCAATGCCGTCCTGCAGCTGGTACTCTTTCTCGCCCACCATGTAGGTGGCGACATCGACCTTGCCGGTCAGCGGATATGAGTCTCCGGGAAACTCGAGCTGCTCGGAAAGATCGACGGTAACACTCGGGAACCCAGCCATTACCACTGGCCGTTCTGCTGGGCGGCACCCTCATTGAGCTGCTGACGGCAACGGGTGACGGTGCCGGTCAGACTCTTAAGGTTCTCCTCGAGGTGCGTAAAGACCTGCTCGGCGTAATCCTCGGCGGCATAGCGCGTCTCGCGCTCGTACTGCTGGGCACGGTCGCGGATGTCGTCGGCCTGCTGCTGGGCTAAGCGAACGATCTCCTGCTCACCAGCAATGGTGAGGGCCTGCTGTTGAGCATCGGCAATGATAGAATCAGCCTGAGCGGCGGCGGAGGCCATAAGCTCCTCGCGCTCTTTGAGGATACGGCGGGACTTCTGCCACTCCTCGGGATAGCTCATGCGGATCTCATCGAGGATGTTAAAGAAGACGTCGGCGTCGATAACCTTCATCTGGGCGTTCTTGCCGAACGGCGTCTTAGCCTCTTCGATGAGCCCCTCGAGCTCGTCGACAAGACTCACGATCCTGTCGCCAGGAAAATTCTCGCCCGGCATCCGGTCTCCTTTCATAGGTAACATATCATCGTGTTAGTTTACCACATGCCACCAGGCAATAAAAAACGTCACGAAAAGCGATGTTTGAGCGCTTCGACCACGTTGGGCGGCACAAACGTCGACACGTCGCTGCCAAGCGACGCGATCTGGCGCACCACCGAACTCGAGATGTAGCCGTACTGCGGAGCACTCATGACAAAGATAGACTCAAGCTCGTTATCCAGGCGATAGTTAAGGTCGGCCTGCTGCAGCTCGTACTCAAAGTCGGTCATGGCGCGCAGACCCTTAACGACGGCACCTGCCCCCTGTTCACGTGCAAAGTCGACCAGCAGGCCGGTGAAAGGCAGTACCTCGATGCCGTCCAAATCGCCGAGGGCCTCGCGGGCCAGCGCCACGCGCTCGTCGAGCATAAAGGTGGTACCCACGCCGTTTTTACCCTGAGATTCGGCCACGGCGACAATCACGCTGGGAAAGATGCGGCGGGCTCTGCGAATTACGTCGATATGGCCAAAGGTGATGGGATCAAAGGTGCCCGGGACGATCACGCGGTTGATGGTGTCATTCATGGGTGTCCTCCGAAGGCGCATCCTCGTCAATTTCGTTCTCGTCAGCATGGTCGTTCTCGTCCTCGGCCGCCCAGCACAGCAAGTCAACCGAGGTAATGCCGTAGCGCTTCTCCCGCACGGTCTCAAAACCAGCCGGATGAGCGCCCGCATCGGATGCGGCATGCTCAAACAGGGCAAAGGCCCCGGGCGTCAGCAGCCCCTGCTGGGAAAGATTTTGCAGCAGCTCCTCGACCGGCTCGGCGCCAAAAGCATACGGCGGATCGAGCAGGACCAGATCGAAGGGGCCGCCCGGCACACGGCCGCGCGAGGCACTCGCCAGCACATCACCGGTAACGACGCGCCAACGCGAGCGGTCGCGGCACAGTGACTCGATATTCTTGGTGATCAGACGGACGGCATTGCGATCAATCTCGAACGTGGTGAGCGTGCGGGCGCCACGCGAGAGCATCTCGATACCCAGGGCACCGGAGCCGCCAAAGGCATCCAGCACGCGGACCTCGTCCAAATCGAAGTCGAACGCCGACATGACCATGGATGCACATGCCTCGCGCACGCGATCGGTTGTGGGGCGGGTGACATCACGCCCGCGCGGCTCTTCGATCTTACGGCCGCGCCATTCACCGCCGATGATTCTCATCCTCCGCTGACCTCCTTAAAGATATGTCGATAGCGCGTGGCGACCGCATCGCGCAAGGGACGCGTCGCCACGGAGTCAAGGTTGCAAGCATACCGCAAGAGCTCGACCGCGTCCAAATGAGCCCATTCGATAAGGTCCTCGTCAGCGTCCAGGTCCACAAAGCGCAGGGTCACGCCGCCATGCTGACGGTAGCCCAGGATTTCGCCCTCATGACGCAGACGCAGGTCCATCTGGGCGAGCGTAAAGCCGTCCGAGGTCTTTTCGAGCGACTGGAGACGTTCTTGTGCCGCCGAGGCGCCGCCATTGCCCTTGGAGTGCGTCATGACCAGGCAGGTGCCCGACACGCTGCCGCGGCCTACGCGACCGCGCAGCTGGTGCAGGGCCGCCAAGCCAAAGCGCTCACCGTTCTCGATGAACATGACGGTGGCGTTGGGCACGTCGACGCCCACCTCGACCACCGTGGTCGATACGAGCACGTCGATCTCGCCACGCTTGAAGGCAGCGATCACGCGGTCCTTCTCCCCCGCCGGCATGCGGCCGTGAAGGCGTTTGATGGTAAGTCCCGGCAACGCCAGGCGCAGTCGGTCGAGCTCGGTTGCCGTATCGTGGAGCGGCACGGGCACGGTCACGCGGCCCTCGTCGTCGCGGGCAATACCAGGCACGTCTTCCAGCTCATCGACCGAGTCACTCGGCTCCACGAGCGGGCAAATCACGTAGGCCTGCTGACCCTTTTCATGCGCCTCGCGAATGGCGCCGTAGGCCAGGTCGCGGCTCGACTCGGTGAGCACGCGTGTCGCAACGCCCGCCCCCGGAACAGGTCGATGGCGGATGATGCTCGTGTCCAGGTCGCCGTAGACCGAGAGCGCCAATGTGCGCGGGATGGGCGTCGCCGTCATGACGAGCAGGTCCGCACCAGGGCCTTTGGCACGCAGGGCATTGCGCTGGCCCACACCAAAGCGGTGCTGCTCGTCGATGACGACAAGCGAAAGATGCTTAAACGCCACGTCATCCGAAAGGACCGCGTGAGTGCCAAAGAGGACGTCGAGCTCGCCCGATTCCAACTGCGCATGGATCCGCTCGCGCTCGGCCGCCGGCGTGGCACCCGTCAGGAGCGCCCAGGACATGCCAGCCTGCGAGAGCAAGGGGCCGGTCTTATCGGCATATTGGCGCGCCAGCACTCCCGTAGGCGCCATAACGCAGGACTGAGTGCCCGAATCGGCCGCGACAGCCAGCGCGCAAGCGGCGACGGCCGTCTTGCCGGTACCGACGTCGCCAAGCAGCAGGCGGTTCATCACGCGCCCGCCATCGCACATGTCGTGCAGGATGTCTTGGAACGCGGCCTCCTGCTCGTCGCTCAGCGAAAACGGCAGGGCTTCCCTGAGCGCTGCCAGGTGCTCGCCCGCGGCATGTGTATAAGGCGCTACGTCGACCATACCGCCATCGTTGCGCAGGCGAAGCGCGAGCTGCAAGCAGAGACATTCCTCGTAGGCAAGACGCCGCCGCGCAATATCGCGCTCGGCCATACTCGAGGGAAAGTGAATTGAGCGCAGCGCGCGGGCATTGCTCATCAGACGGCGCTTGACGCGCAAGCGTGCGGGAATCGGATCGAAGGGATTGCCGACGACCTCGAGCGCGCCGCTTACGATGCGGCGCATCCACGCCTGGCTCACGCCATCGCTCACATAGTGGACCGGCAGAATGGTGCCCGCGGCACGCCCCTCCTCGAGCTTTTCGAAATGCGGAGAGCCCATCTGCTTAAAGCCGTAGGCAAACTCGACCTTACCCATCACGGCCAGGCGGTCGCCCTGCTTAAACTGCTGGGCAATCCAGGGCTGACGGAAAAAGGCGACCTGCAGCACGCCCGTCTCGTCCACCAGCGAGACCTCGGTCACCTGCATACGCGGGCGGGGCTGCTTTTGAACGATACGATCGACCGTGGCGACAATCGTGCACACGGTACCGATGGGCGCCATCTCGATGGACCAGGAGCGCGTAAAGTCCAGGTATCGATGAGGGATATGGAGAAGGAGGTCCCCCACCGTCCGAATTCCCAGACGGCGAAGGGCCTCCTCACGTTTACCCGAAACATATTTGAGTCGCGCGATATCCTCGTCGAGCGCATTGCTCTGGGCAAAGCGCTCCGAGACGCGCGGCACGGAGCACAGCTCGGACATGGGCAGTTGCCTACTCGATCGAGAAGATCACAGGATAGAGCGGCTGCTCGCCACGATGGGCATCAATCTCCAGGTCGGGTTGAGCCTCCTCGATGGCGTCGACGATCTCCTGGAAGGCCTCATCGGACAACTCCTCGCCGGCCAGAATCGTCAGCGCGTCGCCCTCCTCTTCCTCCTGCATGCGGTTGATGCAGTCGAGCGTGACCTGCTTCACGTCGGAGCCGACCACGTCGATGGAGCCGGCAATAATGCCCATGACGTCACCGGAGTGAATCGGAGAGCCGTCAGAGGCGCTGGAATCGCGAACAGCACGGGTGACCTCGCCATCGCGAACCTCGCTGATGGCGTCGACCATGGCGGCAACAGCATCCTCGAGCTCGGAATCGGGCAGGACCGCGAACAGTGCGGAGAACGCCTGCGGGACAGTCTTGGTGGGAACGACGGCGACCTTCTTGTCGGTGCAGGCAGAAGCGGCAGCCTCGGCAGCCATACGGATGTTGCCGTTATTGGGCAGGATGACGACCGAGGTCGCGTTGACCTGGTCCACCGCGCCCAGCAGGTCGGCGGTCGAGGGGTTCATGGTCTGGCCACCCGAGACGATCACGTCAACGCCGAGGGACTTGAGGATGTCGGCCTCGCCCGAACCAGCGGCAACGGCGACAAAGCCCAGCGCCTTGGCGGGCTCGGCAGCCTTCTCCTGGTCCTCATGAATCTTGGCGGTACGGTCGTGGGCCTCCATCTCCATGTTGTGGATAAAGACCTCGTAGATCTGACCGAGCTGCAGCATGTGCTCGAGCACCAGGTTAGGGGTGTTGGAGTGCACATGGATCTTATAGTCGGGGTAGGCACCCACGAGCAGCTCGCAGTCGCCCATGGAACCCAGGAACTTAAGGCACTCGTCCTCGTCAAAAGGAGCGTCGGCCTTAAAGAGGAACTCGTTGCAGTAGCGGAACTCCGAGCCCTCCCAGTCGTCGTTGGCCTCGATCTCAACGCGACCAAGGGCCGCGTCGCGGGCAGAGCCGGCGGAATCAAACGTGGCGGAGAAATCCTCGACTACGGTGCTGCGGCCAAGAGCGGCGGCAACAAAGTTCTCCAAGAAGATGGCAAAGCCAAAGGCGCCGGAGTCGACTACGCCGTTCTCTTTCAGAACGGGCAGCAGGTCGGGCGTGCGGGCGACGGACTGATAGGCCTCGACGACGATGGCATCGAGAGCGTCCTCGGCCGAGAACTTCTTCTTCTCGCACTCATCGGCCTTGGTCGAAACATCGCGCAGGACCGTGAGGATCGTGCCCTCGATGGGCTTACGGACAGCCTGGAAGGCGACCTTGACGGCGCGACGGAAGGCGAAGGCGATGTTGGCAGACGTGATGGGCTCGTCGGCAGAGACGAGGCCCTCGGCCACGCCGCGCAGGATCTGCGAGGTGATGACGCCGGAGTTGCCGCGGGCACCCATCAGGGATCCGTGGGTGATGGCGCCGGCGATGGCCTCCATATCGGCATCGGCGGGAAGGGCGGAAAGCTCCTTGGTCACCGAGGCAAGCGTGAGCGACATGTTGGTGCCGGTGTCGCCGTCGGGTACGGGGAAGACGTTGAGCTTGTTGATCTCCTCGGCCTTGTCGGAAACGGCAGCCGCAGCGATCGGAAAACAGGTGCGAATGGTCTTTGCAATCATGGGTATTTGAATCTCCGTTTTCGGATGCTAGTTCAGACGGCTCTTGAGCGCGTCGATGTGGATGCCGATCTTAAGGCTGGCAGGATCGATCTGGGCGATCTCCTGCAGGGTGAAGGCAACGGAGCTCGAAAGATTGTGGCAAACGGACTTCATGTTGACGCCGTTCTCGAGCACGACGTGAAGATCGACCGTAAGGCCGTTCTCGTCGGCGGAGACAAGCACGCCCTTGCGAAGGCGCTGACCGGCAAGCAAGCGCACGCTCTCGGCGCCCTGGAGCTGCTCGGCCATACCGACGACGCCATAGCACGTCATCGCGGCATAACCGGCAATATCGGCAATAACGTCGTTCGAGACGCTCAGGCTGCCGTTAATGGTCTCAGACACAAGAATCTCCTTATCTGGTGCTCGCGGCACCATCTCGTGGGAGCAATCATTGCAATATTCTACAACGAGCGCGCCATGTTGAGGTGGTGGGTCGCGGGATTACATCCTCGACACGAAATGTTGATATGGCAACGTTCGTGCCAGGCTATCGCGACAAGAAAAAACCCGCCGCATAAGCGACGGGTTTTACAACCTGGCTCCCCGGGTAGGACTCGAACCTACAACAGCGCGGTTAACAGCCGCGTGCTCTACCATTGAGCTACCGAGGAAT
>URCU01000073.1:0-9854 GCA_900546425.1 uncultured Collinsella sp.
AGATTACTACGCGTCTCGTGGGCTCGGAGATGTGTATAAGAGACAGGCTTTTGATGCGCTTCCATGGCCTGCTTCTCTCGGCGTTGTGATATCGGCAGCCCCAATTGTCGCACGCCAGCGTATGCCGGTTGGGCTAGACCAAAGACAATCTCGTGCATCCCCTGCGGACGCATATGGAAAACGCCACCGCCGGAGGGGAGCTCGGCGGTGGCGTTGTTAAACGGTGCTGGGGCTCGGGGCCTTCGCGGGAGCTGCCATGTGCGCAGAGGCGTCTAAGAACGCTTACGGCTCGCCATGGTGCCTGCGGCGATAGCGGCTGTTCCCGCAAGGACGGTTGCCACGATGGCCGCACCCGAGGTGTCGCCGGTTGCCGCGAGCACGCCGGTAGTCTTGGCTTTCGTGGTTGAAGCCGCAACGGCCTTGGTCGGCTTTGAGCCCTCAGACTTGGGGTTCTGCTTGGACTCCGCGGGCTTGCTTTCTGCGGGCTTGGTCTCGTCGGGCTTGGGGTCTTCCGGCTTGGCTACCTCGGGAGGTGCGATGGTCGTACTTTTGGCGACTGCTTTGATATAGAGGGAGTCGACCGTGGCGTCGCCCGTGCCGATGGCTTGGCCTGCCTCGTAGATGCCGTCACGGAGCTTGCGATAGTCAATGACCTTGCCGCCTTCGGGCGTCTGGATGGCGGCGTTCTCAATCTTGATGGTGCCGATTGTCTTGCCGTCAGCGCTCATGGCACGGGCAAAGATTGCCGCTGTATCTCCTTCGGCCGTTACCTTGCTGCGGATGATCGAGATGACTGCGGGTGTGACGCCCTCGCTGGTCTGGGCGATGATGCCGATGTTCTCGCCTTGGGGTTCGCGCCTCGTCTCGCCATCTTGGTTTTCGCTGTAGGGGATGGGGCCGTCGCCGTTCTCGACATAGCGGGCTATGGCCTTGACAACGGAGTCGCTGATGTAGATGTGGCCGCCCTTCTCGTTGGGTCGATCGTTTCTGGTGGAGAATGCAGCCGAAACCTCGCCTTCCGCAAACGCGTCCACGGTGGAGCCGTTCTTGACGACGATGTCGTCCTGGTAGGTGAAGAGGGCGTTGGCGCCACCGTATCTGCCTTTACTTACACGGACCGTCACGTTTGCATGATCGAGGGTGATGCCCTTGTGGGCATGGACGCCATATTCAACACCGTTTACGTTGAGGGAGGCGTTTGTGGCTGCGAGGCTGCCCTTGGCCTCGACGGCAGCATCTTTCTCGGAGCTTGCCTTGACCTGGCTGCCGTCCGAGATGTTGATATTGCCGCCGCTCCAAAGGGCCTCACCATCGGCTGAGCTTGCCTCGACCGTCCCGCCACCCTTGATGGTGAGGTTCTTGTCGGCTCCAATACCCTTGTCCTTGGTAGCCCTGGCGGTGACGGCTCCGCTGTCATCAATCGTGATATTGCCGTTTGCCCTGATGCCATCCGATGCACCCGTGGCGTTGACGTTGCCCGAACCTTTGATAGCGAGATCACCTCCGGCATTGATGGCATCAAACCCAGTGCTCGTGGCGTTGACGGATCCGGCTCCGTCGATGTTGATATTACCCGTGGAGAGGATAGCGTCCTCAGTAGATGTCACGCTGAGCGTGCCGCCCTCGTCGCCTTGGATATTGAGCTCGGCATTCTCGTTAGTGCCATGAGAAACGTTGATGCTTTCGATCCATTCGGCAGTGACGATGTTGGTTCCCGAGTAATTCACGTTGAGCTTGCCTGCGGCCTGGATCTCGCCGCCGTTATAGTTGTTGAGCTTCAAGTCGTCGGCGCCGTCCCACGACCAGGTACCGGCCTCGTCGCTCGCCGCGGTGTTGTACTTGTTGCCGCCGACCTTGACCCATTCCGCTGCGAGCGAGACGCTCGGCATGAGCAGCGAGCTCACCGTGAGCGCGCACACGGCGCCCGAGACGATGCGGCGCGTCACGCGGCGCCGGCTGCCGTGCGCGAGTCCTATGCGACGGCGAACGTCGGGTTCGGCAACATGGGTTCCGGCGGTAGTGTCATTGCGTTTGGGGGTCGTGAACAAGGCTGCCATGGTTGCTCCCGTTCTCATAGGGCCTATACGACTAGATTCAGCGTATCTGCTGGATGTTGCCGGCGGTAGTGCCGTTTGGAGGGCAAAATGGCCAAAATGAGGGAGAAATAGGCCGCACGCCGGCGCAGGGACCGGCGCTAAAAGAAAAGCGCGGGGCCGCATGGCGACTCCGCGCTTTATTGTTCAGCTTTTGCAGCCTTGCCCTTACGCTACGAAGAAGTAGACGAGGAAGGCAAGGGCCGCGATCCACCCGTCCCGTGCGAAAAAGTGTTTACGAGCGCTTGCGGCTCACCACGGCGCCCGCGGCGATGGCGGCTGTTCCTGCAAGGGCGGCTGCCACGATGGCTGCGTTCGAGGCGTCGCCGGTTGCCGCGAGCTTGCCGGTGGTCTTGGCTCCCGTGGCTGCAACTGCAACGGTCTTGGTCGTCTTCGTGCCCTCGGACTTGGAACCCTCGGGCTTGGTCTCGCCGTGCTTCTCCTCGGGTTTGGTCTCCTCGGGAGGCACGATGACCGTGCTCTTGGCGACAGCGGCGTCGTAGGGGGAGTTGATTGTGGTGTCGCCCGTGCCGATGGTTTGACCTGCCTCGTAGGAGATGCTGGGGCCGTACTCTTCCTCGTTGTAATAGTTAATGATCTTGCCGCCTGCGGGCGTCTGGATGGGAGCGCCTTCGATCTTGATGGTGCCGATCGCCTTGCCATCCTCGCTTATGGCAAGAGCGAAGATTGCCGCCGTGTCTCCCTCGGCCGTGACCCTGCTGCGGACGATCGAGATACTCGCGGGCGTGATGCCCTCGTAGGTCTGGGCGAAGATACCGATGTTCAGACCCCTAGGCTCAGGGATGACCTGGCCGCTTTGGTCGTTGCTGTAGTGATCGGGGGCATCGCCACCGGTCTCGACATAGCGGGCTATAGCCTTAACAACGGAGTCGCTGATGTAGATGTGGCCGCCAGCGACGTTTGGCTGGTGGTTTCTGGTAGAGATTGCAACCGAGAATTTGCCTTCCGCGAACGCGTCCACGATGGAACCATTCTTGATGACGATGTCGTCCCCGTCAGTGATGAGGGCGATGGCCTGGCCGCCGCTCGCGCTTGTACGGACCGTCACGGTCGCGTGATCGAGCGTAACGCCCTTGTAGGCATAGACACCATATTCAACACCGCTTGCATTAAGGGAGGCGTTCGTGACCGTGAGACTGCCCTCAGCGTCGACGGCAAGAGTTTCCTTGGAGCTCGCCTCGACCTGGCTGCCGCCCGAGATATCGATGTTGCCGCCAGCCCAAATCGCCACGTCCTTGATAGGGCTTGCCTCTACCGTGCCGCCGCCCTTGATGGTGAGGTTTCTCCCGGCAACGATTCCCTGATCCTCGGTAGCCTTGGCGGTGACGGCTCCGCTGTTGTCAATCGTGATGTTGCCGTCCGCCCTGATGCCATCCGATTTGCCCGTGGCGTTGACGTTGCCCGAGCCCTTGATGGTGAGATCGCCCACGGCGCCGATGGCGTCAGCCTCGGTACTCGTGGCGTTGACGGTGCCAGCTCCGTCGATGTTAATGTCTCTATTGGAGGAGATGGCGTCGTAATTAGATGTCACGTTGAGCGTGCTGGATGCGTCGCCTTGGATGTTGAGCTCGGCGTTCTCGGCATTGCCATCCTCAACCAAGATGCCCCAGCCGCTGTCATTGGTAACGGTGTTGCTCCCTGAGTAGCTTATGTTGAGCTTGCCGTCGGCCCTGATCTTGCCGCCGTTATAGTTGTTGAGCTTCATGTCGTCGGCGCCGTCCCAGCTCCAAGTGCCGGCGGCGTCGCCCGCTGCGGTGCCGGCGTTGTACTGGGCGCCGTCGACGTAGATCCACTCCGCCGCGAGCGAGACACTCGGCATGAGCAACGAGCTCACCGTGAGCGCGCAGGTCAGGCCGCAGACGATGCGGCGCGTCACGCGACGCCAGCTTCCGTGTGCGAGCAGCGTGCGACGGCGCACGTCGGGCTCGACAAAATGGGCTCCAGAGGTTTTGTCATTGCGCTTGGGGGTCGTGAACAAGGCGGCCATGGTTACTCCCATCCTCATAGGGCCTATGCGATTACGCCCAGCATATCTGCAGGATGTAGCCGGCGGTAGTGCCGTTTGGAGGGCAAAATGTCCAAAACTCGGGAAGCAATACATCGCGCGTCCGTGCGTTGCCTGGCTTTAAAAGAAAAGCGCGGAGCCGCTCGATGCGACTCCGCGCTTTGCTGGTTGATATTGCGAACCTTGCGCCTACGCTACAAAGAAGTAGACGAGGAAGGCGAGGGCTGCGATCCACATGAGCGGCTTGATCTTGGAGGCCTCGCCCTTAAAGAGCGCGACGATCACGTAGGCGATAAAGCCCAGGCCAATGCCGGCAGAGATGGAGTAGGTGAAGGGCACGCCGGCGACAATCATGAACGCCGGGAAACCCTGCGACACGTCGGACCAGTCGATCTCGGAGGCCTCGCTCATCATGAGGTAGCCGACGTAGACCAGAGCACCGCAGGTGGCGGCGCTGGAAACGATGGTGACGATGGGGGAGAAGAACGCGGCGAGAATGAACAGCACGCCGGTGGTGACGGAGGTGAGGCCCGTGCGGCCACCGTCGGCGGCGCCGGAAGTGGACTCGACGAAGGTGGTGATGGAGGAGACGCCCATGAAACCGCCCACAGCGGCGGCGGCGGAGTCGACGATCAGGATTTCCTTGATATTCTCGACGTTGCCGTCGTCGGTGAGGAACTCGCCCTGCTTGGCCACGGCCATCGCGGTGCCCATGGTGTCGAAGAAGTCACTCATGAGCAGCGAGAACGAGATGACGAGGAGCGCGGGGTCGGTAAGGACCTTGACGATGGCGGGCACGCCGCCGGCGTCGGCGATGGGGCCACCGATGCTCGAGAAGTCGAGCGGGGCGATGATACCGGTCGGAGCCTGGGCCACACCTAGGGGGATACCGGCGATAACGGCGACGATGATGCCGATGAGCAACGAGCCCGGCACGTTGCGGGAAGCCAGGGCAACCGTCACGACGATGGAGATGATGCCGACGATAAAGGTGGGGGAGGCGATGTCGCCCAGGCCGACGAGCGTACCGGCGCCAGCGGTGATGATGCCAGCGTCGCACAGGCCGATCATGGCGATAAACAGGCCAAGACCCACCGAGATGGCGTGACGCAGGACAACCGGGATGGCGTCCATGATGGCCTCGCGCAGGCCACAAAGCACGAGCAACAAGATGACGACGCCCTCGAGGAAGATGACGCTCATGGCCACGTGCCAGTCACCGCCGCAGACGGTGGTGGTGATTCCGGCGATCATCGCGTTGACGCCTAAGCCCGACGCGCAGGCGAGCGAGCGGTTGGCGAAGATGCCCATGCAGATGGTCATGATGCCGGCGCCCAGGCAGGTGGCGCAGGCGAGCGCTCCCGCATCGATGCCAGCGCCCGAGAGCACCGCGGGGTTGACGGCGATGATGTAGGCCATCGCCAGGAATGTTGTCAGTCCAGCGCGGAGTTCGGTCCCGATTGTGGACTTGCGCTCACTGACGTGAAAAAGTTCGTCCATGCATACCCTTTCCTTGTTCGGCCCCGAGTTTAGGCCGATTGACACGAACTCAACTACTATAGCCCCTTTACGACGCTGTTGTTCCTCGCATGTTGATGTTCGGCGCTTTGTAACGGACGGGCGGTATTTTCCGTATGAAAATGTGTGGGTACCGTATACTTAAGCGGTTACAACGACCCCTATGGAGGAACGTATGATTAAAGAGCTTTGCCACGACGAGGCTATCCTGTCCCAGCGTTGCGAGGTTGCGACTGTCGAGGACGAGTCGGTTGCTCAGGATCTGATCGATACCATCAAGTCGCTCGACGATGCCGGCTGCCTTGCCGCTAACCAGATTGGCGTCACCAAGAAGGTTTGCGTCTACCTGGACGATGCCGGCGAGCCCCACGTGCTCTACAACCCCCGCCTGGTGTTTGGCCTGGGCGCCAGCAAGATGGAGGAGAGCTGCCTGACGCACGAGGAGATCACCAAGTCCACGCGCTATATCAAGTGCAAGGTCGCTTATGACGTGATCGTCGACGGCAAGATGCGCGAGCGCAAGCAGGACTTTGTGGGCTTCGAGGCACAGATGATCCAGCATATGATTGACCACTGTCTAGGAAAGTTGGTCTAAGGGGACCAAAGCATCGCACCTTGCCGCTCAATCGTCGCTCGCGTACCTTAAGTACGCTTCGCTCCTCTTTCGTGGCAATCTGCGGCACTTTGACCCCTTAGACGACCTGCGGGGTTAACTTGGTTGAGTTTATCCAGCTTGAATAGTCCGGGCGTGACATTGTTGTCATGTCCGGGCTTTTGTGTTTAGCGCCTTTTTGTTTGGAGACAATGAAATTAGCAAGAACGTAAAGCTAGGAGGCGCTATGTGCACGAGTATTCGATTTACCGATAATTCTGGCCACATATATCTAGGCCGCAACCTCGACTGGAGCTTTGACTACGGCCAACAGGTTCGCGTGATGCCGCGCGGGTTTCAGATTCCGTATTCGTTTATCGACGACGCGACAGCGGCACACGCGGTGATCGGTATGTGCATCGATTACAAGAACTACCCTATGTTCTTCGATTGCGGCAACGATGCGGGCCTCGCCGTGGCGGGCCTCAATTTCCCGGGTTATGCCGAGTATGCCGAGGGGCCGGTTGATGGAAAGACCAATATCGCGGCCTATGAGTTTCCCCTGTGGGTGGCAGCGACGTTCTCAACGGTCGATGAGGTCGAGGCCGCGCTGCGCGACACGGTGATTGTTGCCAAATCTGCAGGAGAGGGGCTGGGCGTGTCGCTGCTCCATTGGATTATCGGCGACAGCCAGCGCAGCATCGTGGTCGAGATGATGGCTGACGGCCTGCATGTATACGACGATCCGGTCGACACCCTTGCCAACCAGCCGACCTTCCCGTGGCACATGGAAAACCTCCGCACCTATATCACCGCCACAAGCGATTTTCCGCAGACGGCGACATGGCGTGGCGCCGAGCTCAAGCCCTATGGCGCGGGTGCCGGCATGCGCGGTATTCCGGGTGACTGCTATTCGCCGAGCCGTTTTGTAAAGGCGGCGTACCTCAATGCCAATTACCCGCAAAAGGAGAGCGAGACCGAAAACGTCGTCCGCATGTTCCGCTCGCTCGAGGGTGTGGTGATGATTGAGGGGGCGTCCAGGATGGGCGATGGCAAGTTCGAGAAGACTATCTACACCGGATGCTTTAGCGCGCGCACGGGCAATTATTACTACGCGATGTATGGGGATCCATCGATTCGCTACGTGAGCCTGATGGATGCCGAGGGCGCGAGCCCCGATAGGCTCGTGGTTCCCGAGCCGCGTCGTTCGTAGCTCACCGGTCCGTTGCGACATAAAACGGCTCCGCACCTTTTATGAGATGCGGAGCCGTTGTCGTCAATGGCTGGTGGCGTGTTAGAAGTTGGCGTCGTTGAGTTGGGTGCTCTCGAGTTCGTCGAGTTGCTGTTGCTCGGGCGTATCGGCGACGCTCTCGAGCAGCTCGGTGGGATCGACGTTCATGTCCTTACCGGCTTCGTTGCCGTTGACCAGGTCGTCCGAGAAGATGTCGACTTCCATTTCTTCGGCCTCTTCGATCAGGATCTCGAGCGGCACCTGGGTGCGTACGAGCTTGACTGCCGGACGCATGCGGGCAAAGAGCGGCACGTACTCGATGATGATGGCCGAGTTCTCGAGACCATACCAACGTGCCGGGCTTCCGCAGGCGCGGCGGACAGCGTACTTGATGGCCATGACGCGATGGTCGTTGCGGTTGATGTCCGTTTCGGGGGCAAGCATCTTGCGCAGCATGCAAAAGCGGAAGTCGCCCACGTTGCCGCGTGTCTCGTAGATAGAGTAGGTGTGATGCTGCGGCGGCAACTCACCCGATGCCATCAGGTCGCCAACGATCTGGCGCAGGTAGGCGTTGATGCGCTGATTGACCTTAAAGCCCAGGTCCAAGCGCACGCGGAACAGGAAGTCTGTGCCAAAGGTCTCAACGGAATACTCGTGCGTATAGGGCTCGTCGGTAACGTGCACGTTGATGAACCAATATGCCTTGGCGCGCTTGGGGTGCTTGTCCAGGATGGAATAGAGCACGTCGCGGTCGAGCGTGAGCGGGTCGGGGCTGTTGGTGAGAAATACCAGATTGTCGGCGAGCACGGGGTAGGTCTCGTCGTTGCGCAGGCGGTTGAGCTGATCGATGTACTTGGAGACGGGCAGCAGAATCGTCTGCGTGCGCTCGATGGCGGTACCGCGACGCCACACATACATAAGGCCAAACAGCAGCGCGGCCAGGAAGATCATGACGTAGCCGCCGTCAAAGAACATGGTGAGGCACGAAGCGAAGAAGCACAGCTCAATGGCGCCAAAAAGCAGGGCAAAGACGCAAGCGCCCAGCTTGTGCTTGAGGATGCCGGCGATATAGCTCGTCAAAAGCGTCGTGGTCATGAGCATGGTCACGGTAATGGCGAGGCCGTAGGCGCTCTCCATGCGCTCGGAGTTTTGGAACAGCAGCACGATGAAGATGCAGCCGACCCACATGATGTTGTTGACGAGCGGAATATAGAGCTGGCCCTTGGTGTCGCTGGGGTAGTGGATGCGCAGATGCGGCATAAGGTTGAGACGGGTTGCCTCGGATACCAGCGAGAAAGAGCCGGTGATGAGCGCCTGCGAGGCGATGATGGCCGCTACGGCCGAAAGCACGATGGCAAAGGGGCGCAGGGGCTCGGGGAGCATCATATAGAACGGGTTGACGATATCCATCGCGAGCATCTGGGGGTTGGAGTTATTGGCGAGCAGCCAAGCGCCCTGACCCAGATAGTTGAGGATAAGGGCCGCCTTTACGAACGGCCAGGATGCGTAAATGTTAGCTTTGCCCACGTGACCCATGTCCGAATAGAGCGCCTCGGCGCCGGTCGTCGACAGGAAGACGAAGCCGAGCACCATGATGCCCGAGTGGTTGATGGGCGAGAACAGGAACATGATGCCGCGGATGGGGTTGAGCGCGCGCAGGATGGACAGGTTGCCGAGCATGTTGAACAGGCCGGCGCCCGCCAGGAACAGGAACCATAGCGTCATAAGTGGGCCGAACAGCTTGCCGATTGACGAAGTGCCGGCGCGTTGCATGGCAAACAGACCGCAGATAATGATGATGGTGATGATGATCACATTGGTCTGGCCGTCGCCCAGCAGCGCATGGCCCCATTCGATGGTGCGCAGACCCTCGATGGCCGTGGTGACCGTGACCGCGGGGGTGAGGATGCCGTCGGCGAGCAGCGCCGCGCCGCCGATCATGGCGGGGAGAATCAGCCACGGCGCCACCTTACGCACGAGACTGAACAGGGCGAAGATGCCGCCTTCGTTATGGTTGTCGGCCTTCATGGCGATTACAACGTACTTGACCGTGGTCACGAGTGTCATGGTCCAGATGACGAGCGAGAGCGCGCCCAAGATCATGTCCTCGCTGACGGTACCGATGCCGCCGTTGTTGGCGACGATTGATTTCATGGTGTACATGGGGCTTGTGCCGATGTCACCGTAGACGACGCCGAGCGTTACGAGCAGCATGCCAGCGGAGAGGGGAATGGCTCCATGCCCGCCTTGACTACGCTGGTCTTGGAGGCTTGCCTCCAGCTTGTTGTGTGCCACGTGGACTCCCTTGGACATCTGGCCCCTGCCACGAGCAGTAGACCTTTATGCCATCTTTATACATATAAGCTGTCTCTTATACACATCTGACGCTGCCGA
>URCU01000074.1:0-9846 GCA_900546425.1 uncultured Collinsella sp.
GCTCATAGCTCATCATCTCGTCGCCCGAGGTGCCGTCCTGATAGGCGTGTGTAAAGTCGCGGTTGAAGCAGCGCTTGAGCTGGCGCTGGCGGGCGGCTTCCTCGTCCTTGGCAACGGTGGCTCCGGATAGCATGTCGTCAATTTCGTGACGATACACATCAACGATGGAGTACACGTAATCGGGCGCCTTCATGCGGCCCTCGAGCTTGAGCGACGCGGCACCGGCGTCATACAGACGGCGAACAAGCTGTGAGGTGTTGGTGTCACGCGGGCATAACGCACGCTCGCGGCCGGCGGGGGAGAGCGCGCGACCGTTCTCGTCGATTAGCTCGTAGGGCAGGCGGCAGGGCTGGGCGCACATGCCGCGGTTGGCCGAGCGGCCCGCCATGGCAAAGCTCGACAGCAAGCATAGGCCCGAGTAGCAAAAGCAGATGGCACCATGGCTAAAGACCTCGAGGTCGACATCGGGTGCGGCGTCGTGGATGGCAGCGATCTCGTCAATGGAGAGCTCGCGCGACAAGGTCACGCGGTCGGCGCCCTGCTCGCGGCACCAGATGGTTCCGCGGTCGTCATGGATGTTCGCCTGGGTCGAGATGTGTGTCTCGATGCCGGGCATGGTGCGCTTGACCTCAAAGAACAGGCCCCAATCCTGGATAATAAAGGCATCGGCGCCCAGCATGGAGCAGCGATGGATAAGCTGCAGCGCATCGCTCATCTCGGACTGCTTGATGACGATGTTGACCGTGACGTAGACGCGCGACCCGGCTAGATGTGCGGCTCGGCAGGCTTGCTCAAAGGCCTCGTCGGTAAAGTTGGTGGCCTTGCGACGGGCATTGAAGCTGCCCATGCCGCAGTAGATGGCGTCTGCCCCGGCGGCGAGTGCGGCGGCAAAGGGCTCTGGCCCTCCGGCGGGCGCTAAAAGCTCGGGTCTGCGGTTGGTGGTTCGACTGGCGGTTGCGGTCATATCCTGCCTTTCAAAATGCTCAGATACTCAAAAGTATAGTGGTGCCGTTGCGGCGGACGAGCCCTGTGGCCCAAGCAGGATAAAGTCTTCAGCAGCCCTTGCAGCAAAAATGATTCGTTTCCCTTCGTTCCCATCGGATCAGGTGATCCATAGGTGACGGAGGGAAACGGATCATTTTGAGCTTCACCGTCCGGTCGTGCCGTTCAGCGGCCGACAGGCACCGTTGGGCGATAAAATATTCTCACAACGTGATAATTATCTTGCATCGCGCGGAAACCTTGAGTACTATCCCAAATCAAGCGCGGTGTTCAGACCGAATTGTGCCTCCCGGTGCGAACGCCGCGCTCACGCTCTCTATCTGATCGTAAGGAGAAAAACATGAGCAAGACCGTCGTGTCTTCCGATAACGCACCCGCAGCCATCGGCCCGTATTCCCCCGGCATCCAGACCGGCAACATGGTGTTCCTGTCCGGCCAGCTGGGCATCGACCCCGCAACCGGTAAGATGCCCGAGGGCGTCGAGGCCCAGGCTAAGCAGTCCCTCGCCAACGTCGAGGCCCTGCTGACCGCTGCCGGCGCCACCTTTGCCGATGTCGTCAAGACCACGGTCTACCTGGCCGACATTGCCGACTTCGCTGCCGTGAACGAGATCTACGCCTCCAAGTTCGAGGCTCCGTTCCCCGCGCGCAGCGCTTTCCAGGTTGCCGCCCTTCCGGCCGGCGGTCTGGTTGAGATCGAGGTCGTCGCCGCTCTCTAAGGCGTTGGCAACAACTAAACATGACATGCAAAAAGACCCTGCAGTGCGAGCTGCAGGGTCTTTTTGTCAAGCGATGCGACAAAAATGATCCGTTTTCCTCCGCTCCCAAGGAATCAGCGGGTTAGCCTTCCTTGCGGACTTTTTGCAGGTAGCGGTAGACGCTGGGCTCCGAGATGCCCAGCGCGGTGGCAGCGCAGGCCACGGCGCCCTTGAGCATGAACACCCCGTTGCCGTTGAGGTGGCGAATGACGTCCACGCGGTCGCTCTGACCAAGCGATGCTACATCCAGCCCGCGCGCGCTCAGCAACTCGGCAATGCTGCGGTCGATGAGCTCCTGCGTGGACTCCGAAAGGCTTTCGACCTCGATAGACGCAGGCTCCGCCTGCCTTGGCACAGCGTCGAAGCACGCCATGAGCTGCTGCGCCATGGCGTTGATGGAGCGCACGGTCGAGAGGTCGGTGTTGACGCAGAGCATACCGACGATCTCGTCATGCTCGCGGATAAAGTACGTCGCCGACTCCAGCGTCTTGCCACCGGCACCGCGCCCCTCGTAGCCCGTAATAAACGGCAGGTCGCGATACTTGGCATCGTGCATGATCTTGAGTGCCAGATCGGTGGCGGGACCGCCGACCTTGCGACCGCTCACGATGCCGTTGCGAATATCGACGATGGCGTGGTCGGGATCCGAGAAATCGTGCAGCACGATTTCGCTGTTTTTGCCGAGTATCTGCTCCAGGAAATCGACCATCGGCAAAAAGCGACGTACGGTCTCGTTCACGGGCAACTCCTTGGGGTGAAATCGAAAATGTTCATAACAATTTTTTCTCATGGTAACACGCTGTTCGTCATCTCGTATATTCGCAGGTACATTGCGTAATACAGACGAGCGGTAGGAATTTGGCGGTAAACGGTCAACCAAAAGAAAAGTTAGATGTTATTTTGACCACACACTTTCCTGACCTGCGGAAATGCGTTATTTCAGCTGAAGAATAGTCTGATAACAAAAAATTATTATTGAGAATGAGAATCATCTTTAATACGATATGCAATGAAGGCACAACCTCAACCCCGCACTGCGTCACAATAGAGCGTTAGATGCGAAAACAACTACTTCGAGGATTGGTGGTCAAATGACCCAGGAGACGGTTACGAACGGCACTGAAGCCCTGTTCACTCGCGAAGGCATGCCTCCCGTTAAGGAAATGATCCCGTGTGCCCTTCAGCACGTACTGGCATCGTTTGCCGGCATCATTACCCCAGCGGTCATCATGGCCGGCGTCTACGGCTTTAATAGCCAGCAGAGTACCGACATCATCCAGGTCGCGCTCATTCTTTCGGCGATCGACACGGCCCTTCAGGCCTTCGCTCCCTTCCGTCGCATCGGCGGCGGGCTGCCCATCGTCATGGGCGTTTCGTTCGCGTTCCTGCCGGCCCTGCAGGCCATGGGCGCCTCGGGCTTTAGCTTTGGTGCGCTGCTGGGTGGCGAGATCGTCGGCGGCGCCGTCGCGGTCCTCTTTGGTCTGGCCTACAGCAAGATCAAGTGGCTGTTCCCGCCCGTCGTGACCGGTACGGTCATCTTCTCCATTGGCGTCTCTCTCTATCCCACGGCCGTCAAGTACATGGCCGGCGGTATGGGTACGCCGCTGTGGGGCACCCCGCAGGCCTGGTGCGTTGCTCTTATCACCTTCGCCGTGGTCTTTGCGCTCGCCAACTTTGGCAAGGGCACGCTCAAGCTGGGATCCGTGTTCTTTGGCATGATCGTTGGCATGATCGTCTCCATCCCCTTTGGCATGATCGACTTCTCCAGCGTCGCCACCGCTCAGGTCTTCGCCCTTCCCAAGCTCATGCCCTACGCGCTCGAGTTTGATCCCGAGGTCTGCATTACCCTCGCCGTCGTGTTCCCCATGGTCGCCATCCAGGTTATCGGCGACGTCTCCGCTGCCTGCCTTGGTTCCATCGACCGTATGCCCACCGAGCGCGAGCTCTCCGGCGCCATCGTGTCCCAGGGCCTCACCTCTATGGTCGGCGGCCTGCTGGGCGGTCTTCCCACCAGCGCCCTTGGCCAGAACGTGGGCATCATCTGCTCCAACAAGGTCGTCAACAAGTGGGTCTTTGTGATCATCGCGGCCGTCTTTGCCATCGCCGGCCTGTTCCCGCAGCTCTCTGCCGTCCTTTCCGCTATCCCGCAGCCCGTCATCGGCGGCGCGACCGTCGGCGTCTTTGGCACCATCACCATGAACGGCGTGCGCATGTTCACCCGCGAGGGCCTCACACAGCGCACTACCACTATCGTCGGCACCTCCGTCGTCTTTGGCCTGGGTATCTGGATGGCCAGCGGTTGCCTTGCCGGCGAGGGTATGCCCGCCTGGGTGTCCACCGTCATCGGCTCCAATGCCGTAACCCCCACCGCCATCATGGCCATTGTCCTTAACCTGATCCTTCCGCAGACGCCGGTCGTGGCTCAGCACATCGATGCTGCCAAGGACGCTGCCGTGGATCTGGTCTTGCCCGAGAGCAAGAAGTAACCAATTCGGTGCTATTCGTCGGCGGACGCATCGCCTCGTCCGCCGACGCCATGCGGCGCCAAGCCGCACTTCAAAGGGTTTGTCCCTTTGGTGAAGCGTTGACGGGAGAGGGCCCGTTTCCGGTGTAGGCCGGCGCTTCGCACTCCGCCATGTCAGAGGTGTCAAACCCCGCCTCTGATGTTGAAGGGAGCATCCATGCTTCTGGTCGCTAACGGTTCCGTCTTTACCCGCAACGCTCAGACCCCGTTCATTCCAAACGGTGCGGTCGCCATTGACGGAGATACGATCGTCGAAGTGGGCCCCGAGCGCAAGCTCAAGGCCAAGTACCCGGATGCCGAGTACGTCGATGCCCGGGGCAACCTCATCATGCCCGGACTCATCAACTGCCACACCCACATCTACTCGGGTCTGGCCCGCGGCCTCGCCATTAAGGGCTGCAACCCCACCAACTTCCTGGAGAATCTTGAGCAGCAGTGGTGGAAGATCGACGACAACCTGACGCTCGACGGCACCAAGGCCAGCGCCTATGCCACGATTTTGGACTCCATCCGTGATGGCGTCACCACGATCTTCGATCACCATGCGAGCTTCTGCGAGATCCCGGGAAGCCTTTTTACCATTAAGGATGCAGCTCAGGAGCTGGGCATGCGTTCGTGCCTGTGCTACGAGGTCTCCGATCGCCGCGGCCAGGAAAAGTGCGACCAGGCCATTGCCGAGAACGCCGAATTTGCCCAGTGGGCCGCCAAGGAGCGTCGCGATAACGACAACCACATGATCGCCGCCATGTTTGGCGGACATGCTACCTTTACGCTTTCGGACGAGACCATGGATAAGATGGCCGAGGCCAACAACGGCCTGACCGGCTTCCACATCCATGTGTGCGAGGGCATGAATGACGTGTGGGACTCCCGTCTCAACCGCGGTGGCATCAGCCCCGTCGAGCGCCTGCTGCAGCACAACCTGCTGGGTCCCGACACCATGCTCGGCCACTGCATCCACGTGACGCCCGCCGAGATGGATATTGTCAAGGAGTCTGGCACCTGGCTCGTCAACAACCCCGAATCCAATATGGGCAATGCCGTGGGCTGCGCCCCCGTGCTCGAGTTCTTCCGCCGCGGCATCCCCGTGTGCATGGGCACCGACGCCTACACCCACGATATGCTCGAGAGCCTTAAGGTCTTCCTGATCATTCAGCGCCACAACGCCGCCATGCCCAACGTGGGCTGGTGCGAGGCCATGACGATGCTGTTCGAGAACAACGCCAAGATGGCGAGCAAGTACTTCGATCGCAAGCTCGGCGTGCTCGAGGCCGGCGCTGCCGCCGACGTCATCGTTATGGACTACAAGCCCTTTACGCCGCTGAGCGAGGAGAACATCGACGGCCACATGCTCTTTGGCATGATGGGCAAAAACTGCCGCACTACCATCATCAACGGCCGCGTTCTGTACAAGGATCGCGAGTTCGTTGGCATTGATGAGGACAAGATCAACGCGTGGACCATGGCTGAGTCCAAGAAGCTCTGGAGCACGCTCAACGATCGCGCCTACTAATTACAAGTAGATTCACGCGCGCCGGATGTTTCGCCGCATCCGACGCGCGTATAGGCGACCTCCGCGGGGTCGCCGGCGCTGTGCTAGCGCTACACCGTATTTGCGCCCGCCGCGCGGTCTCGCCGGGCGTTACAGAGAGGAGCTCATTATGAGCGACATCATGAGGCCGATCCCGTTTTCGCAGCTGATGAACTGGATCATCGAGGAGCACAAGACCCAGGGCGCCGTCTTTGGCGTGCGCAAGATGGTCACGACCAACCAGGAGCGCGCGCTTCCCATTTTTGACGAGCGCATCGAGACTCCGTTTGGTCCGGCCGCCGGCCCCAACACGCAGCTGGCCCAGAACATCGTGGCATCCTACGTGGCCGGTTCCCGCTTCTTTGAGCTCAAGACCGTTCAGGTTATGGACGGCGAGGAGCTCTCCAAGTGCGTTAACAAACCTTGCATTGTGGCGCAGGACGAGTGCTACAACTGCGAGTGGTCGACCGAGCTCGAGGTTCCGCAGGCCTTTGCCGAGTACGTGAAGGCATGGTTTGCCTGCCACCTGATCGCTCGCGAGTACGGCCTGGGCAGCCCGGACGGCTTTGTCTTTATCATGTCGGTGGGCTATGACCTGGAGGGCATTAAGAGTCCCAAGGTCGACGCCTACATCGAGGGCATGAAGGACGCCAGCGGCTCCGAGGTTTGGAACGAGTGCCGTGCCTGGGCGCTCGCCAACCTGGACAAGTTTGAGCATGTCGACGCCGCGTTTGTCGAGTCCATCCCGGCGCGCGTGTCCAACTCCATCACCGAGTCCACGCTGCATGGCTGCCCGCCGGCGGAGATCGAGCGCATCGCGACCTATTTGATCACCGAGAAGGGCCTCAACACCTACATCAAGTGCAACCCCACGCTGCTGGGCTATGAGTTTGCCCGCCAGCGTCTGAACGAGCTGGGCTTTGACTACATCGTTTTCGATGACACGCACTTCCGTGAGGACCTGCAGTGGGCCGATGCCGTGCCTATGTTCGAGCGCCTGATTGCCCTGTGCGCCGAGCGCGGCCTGGAGTTTGGCGTCAAGCTGACCAACACCTTCCCCGTCGACGTGACGAGAAACGAGCTGCCCTCTACCGAGATGTACATGTCCGGCCGTTCGCTGTTCTCGCTGACCATCGAGGCCGCCCGTCGCATTACCGAGCAGTTCGATGGCAAGCTGCGCATCAGCTACTCCGGCGGTGCCACGGTCTACAACATCCGCGCCCTGTACGATGCCGGCATTTGGCCCGTCACCCTGGCGACCGACGTGCTCAAGCCTGGTGGCTACGAACGCTTTAGCCAGATGGCCGGCGAGTTTACCGACCTGGATGGCAAGCCGTTCGCGGGCGTCTCTCTCGAGGCTGTGACTGCGATCCAGACCGACTCACTCACCAACCCGCTCTACAAGAAGCCGCTGCGCCCGCTGCCCGACCGCAAGGTCGCCGGCAAGAGCCCGCTTTCCGACTGCTTTACCACGCCGTGCCGCACGAGCTGCCCCATCCAGCAGGATATTCCCGCCTACCTGGCGGCCGTTGACGAGGGCCGCTACGAGGACGCACTCAACATCATCATCGAGCGCAACGCCCTGCCGTTCATTACCGGCACCATCTGCCCGCATCCCTGCGGCCGTGCCTGCGAGCGTGCGTTTTACGAGCCCGAGGGCGCCCAGATTCGCGCCAGCAAGCTCAAGGCCGCCCGCGAGGCCATGACCGCCGTGCTGCCCAAGCTGCGCGCCCAGGCCATCGCCAACGACGGCGAGCACAACGTTGCCGTTATCGGCGGCGGCCCGGCCGGCCTGGCGACGGCGTTCTTCCTGACGCGTGCCGGCGTGCCCGTCACCATCTTCGAGGCCCGCGACTCTCTCGGCGGCGTGGTCCGTCACGTGATTCCCGAGTTCCGTATCGCGAGCGACGATATCTCCCACGATGCTGAGCTCTGCCTGGCCTTTGGCGCCAAGGTGCAGCTCAACGCTCGCGTGGATTCCATCGACGAGCTCAAGGCTCAAGGCTTTACCGACGTGGTCGTGGCCACCGGTGCCTGGATGCCCGGCTCTGCGGGCTTGGGCGAGGGCGCCGAGCTCGACGTGCTGGAGTTCCTCGAGGCCGCCAAGAAGGGCGAGAAGCTCGAGTTGGGCGAGGACGTCGTGGTCATTGGCGCCGGCAACACCGCCATGGACGCGGCCCGCGTGGCCAAGCGCCTGGCTGGTGTGAAGAACGTGCGCCTGGTCTACCGCCGCACCAAGAAGCAGATGCCCGCTGACGAGGAAGAGCTTGATCTTGCTCTTGCCGATGGCGTTGAGTTCTGCGAGCTGCTGGCGCCCAAGGCGCTCAACGGCGCCGTGCTGACCTGCGATGTTATGGAGCTTGGCGAGCCGGATGCAAGCGGCCGTCGCAGCCCCGTCGCCACGGGCGAGACCGTCGAGCTTCCCGCCACCACGGTGATCTGCGCCGTGGGCGAGGGCATCGATGCCAGCCTGTACGATGCCGCGGGCGTCGAGCACGACCGTCGCGGCCGCCTTGCCGCCACCTCCACCGGCGTCGAGGGCGTTTGGGCTGCAGGTGACTGCCGTCGCGGTCCTGCTACCGTGGTCGAGGCTATTGCCGACGCCGCCGAGGTCGCCCGTGCCATCGCCGGTGTGGACTTTAACAAGTACGCCGACTGCAACGAGCAGGCCGGTCGCGAGGACACCTGCTACGAGCGCAAGGGGTCGCTGTGCCGCGACAAGCGCAACTGCACCAAGACTCGCTGCCTGGGCTGCGGCTCGGTGTGCGAGGTCTGCTGCGACGTGTGCCCCAACCGCGCCAACGTTGCCATTAAGGTGCCGGGTCTCGCCAAGCATCAGGTCGTCCACGTCGATGGCATGTGCAACGAGTGCGGCAACTGCGCCGTGTTCTGTCCCTACCAGGAGGGTCGTCCCTACAAGGACAAGCTCACCCTGTTCTGGAGCGAGCAGGACATGGAGAACTCCGAGAACGAGGGCTTCCTGGCTGTGGACGAGGACCACTTTAAGGTCCGCGTCGCCGGCACGGTCCGCACCGTCTCGGTCGATGCCGTCAACACCGGTCTTCCCGAGGCCGTCCGCCTGACCATCAGGGCTGTGCGCGACAACTATTCGTACCTTCTTAAGAAATAGGCGAGTCTCTTATGGCCAAATCCATTCAACATAACGTGGCCTACGTTGCCTGCGGAAGTGGTTGTGCCTCCGCAGGCGGCGACGCCCGCTGCAGCGAAGGCTGCATTGGCTGTGGCGCCTGCGTCACGGCCTGCCCCCACGGCGCCATTGCGCTGGTCGATGGCATCGCCCGCGTAGATCGCTCCAAGTGCACGGGCTGTGGCCTGTGCGGCATGGCGTGCCCGCAGCGCGTGATTGCCTTCGTTCCCGGCTACCAGAACATTCTGGTGCGCTGCAACAACACCGATAAGGGCGCCATTGCGCGCAAGATCTGTGACACGAGCTGCATCGGTTGCGGTATGTGCGCCAAAAAGTGCCCTGCCGGCGCTATCCGCATCGAGGACAACTGCGCCCATATCGACGGTGCGGATTGCCTGTCGTGCGGCATGTGCGCCGTCGTCTGCCCGCATGGCGCCATCCACGACCGCACCGGCATCGCCGCCGGCGTGTAGAAGGGAATCACCATGGCACAGGAATTCACTTTTACCGTTAACGGTGTCGAGCGCACAACGACTCAGAATAAGCCGCTGCTGCGCTACCTGCGCGACGACCTGCACATTCACTCCGCCAAGGATGGCTGCTCCGAGGGCGCCTGCGGTACCTGCACCATCCATGTGGACGGTGCGGCTGTGAAGGCGTGCGTTCTGACCACTGCTCTTGCCGCCGGTCGCAACATCGTGACTGTTGAGGGCCTGCCCCAGAACGTGCGCGAGGCCTTTGTGTACGCCTTTGGCGCCGTGGGCGCCGTGCAGTGCGGTTTTTGCATCCCCGGCATGGTCATGGCGGGTGCAGCGCTCATCGCCGAGGACCCCGAGCCCACCGAGGAGCAGATCAAGTACGCCATTCGCGGTAACGTCTGCCGC
>URCU01000075.1:0-9816 GCA_900546425.1 uncultured Collinsella sp.
TTATGCGATCGTCGGCAGCGTCAGATGTGTATAAGAGACAGCATACATGTGGTCGCTATCGGGGTGCGGGGTCTTGGTGAGCACCTTGGCGGTCACCACGTGGTCGAAGGACTCGCCCACGGTGTCGATTGCCTCGACCTCGGTGCCGGTACGGATATATTCGTCCGAAAGGGTCTTG
The DNA here is from genome assembly GCA_900546425.1 of uncultured Collinsella sp. GTDB lineage: Bacteria > Actinomycetota > Coriobacteriia > Coriobacteriales > Coriobacteriaceae > Collinsella. Next base: position 179 of record URCU01000075.1, read on the forward strand.
GGATCCTCCGGAATATCGATCATGGTCTTGAGCCAGTCGTAAGAAACGCGCATGTAGCTCTCCTAGTTCTTAATCTCCGCATAGGGAGGAATATCAAATGAAGACGTTCGCCTTAGGGTTGTCCAGGTGCCCCAGGTTGGCGTGAAAGAGGAGCGACGCGTACTAAAGGTACGCGAGCGACGGTTTGAACGCCAAGATGGGGTGCCTGGGCAAGCCTAAAATTGGTTCAAGAAGCGCATATCGCCAGTCATCAACGTGCGCAGGTCCGGCAGGTCGTAGCGCAGGGCCGCGACGCGCTCGGCGCCAATGCCAAAGGCGAAGCCGGTGTACTTCTCGGGGTCGATGCCGCAGTTGATCAGGACGTTGGGGTCGACCATGCCGCAGCCCAGGATTTCGATCCAGCCGCTGTGCTTGCAGAAGTTGCAGCCCTTGCCGCCGCAGACGTGGCAGCTCACGTCCACCTCGCAGCTCGGCTCGGTGAAGGGGAAGAAGTGCGGGCGGTAACGCGTCTTGCGGTCCTCGCCAAACATGCACTTAACAAAGTAGTCGAGCGTGCCCTTGAGGTCGCCAAAGGTGATGCCCTCGTCGACGACCAGGCCCTCGATCTGGTTGAACTGCGGCAGGTGGCAGGCGTCGGCCGTGTCGGGACGATAGACGGTGCCCGGGCAGATCATGTAGATGGGCGGCTTTTGCGACTCCATGGTGTGGATCTGCACGCCCGAAGTCTGGGTGCGAAGCAGCACGTCGGACTCGCCATGGGCGTGTGCCTCGGGGTGCGCGACGCTGCCGGGGTTGTTGTCGACCACGTAGAAGGTATCGCGGGCCGAGCGGCTCGGGTGATCCATGGGAGCATTGAGCGCAGTGAAGTTGTAGTAGGAGGTGTCGACCATGGGGCCGGACTCGACGGTGTAGCCGATGCCGCAGAAGATGTCCTCGGCCTCCTCGATGATCTGCTTGATCAGGTGCTGGTGACCGATCTGCGGACGGATGCCCGGCAGCGTGATGTCGACGGCCTCGTGCTCGAGTGCGTGCTTGAGGGCGGCGGCCTTCATCTCGGTGGTGCGCTCGTCAAGCATGCCCTCGATCAGCTGGCGCATCTCGTTGGCGCGCTTGCCCATCATGGGACGATCCTCGGGGGCGAGCTTGCCCATCATGCGCATCAGGCCGGTGATGCGGCCCTTGCGGCCGAGCAGCTCAACGCGCGCAGCCTCGAGCTTGGCGGCGTCGTCGGCGCCTGCGACGAGCTCCTTGGCCTCTTCCTCGAGTTTGACCAGATCATCAATCAGACTCATGTCTTCCCTTTCGTCTCTCGCGCTCCTCGCTTGCCGAGGCGGCTGCCGCCGTCTGACGTTGCGAAAACGCGGCCCGGTTCGGTAACAAAAAACCGCCCTCGGGCATGTGCATTGCCCAAGGACGGTTGAATTCCGCGGTACCACCTTGTTTGACCCGACGGATGTCTGGCCCGTCGCGCCCACTCTTTGCCCCTTGTCGCGAGGCTCACGGCTTCCCTACTGGGGACATCGCCGCCACTGGCCGCGCGCCCGTTGAGGTTGCTGCTCGGGAGTGAACGCTTGGCCCTTGTCACCGCAGGAAGGCTTACAGCCCATGACCTTCCCTCTCTTGCCGGCGACGCGGCGGGCAAAACCCTCTCCGTCAACGCATTGGGCTATAGGATAGCACATTGTGTGGGCGTATCGCCGCGTTCCGTTTTGTTCGTGCTGGGTACAAGGCAAGTAGCTGTGCAAACTGGCCGTGCGCCCATCCGTGGCGCTCGGCTCGCGAGATTAAGGATATGGTATGGGAAAGAAGCACGATAAGAAGGCCAAGCCCGCAGCGGGCAAGACGCCCAAAGGCATGAAAGTCGATAAGGCCGTCAAAAAATTCCGCAAGCTCGAGGGCAAGCTGTGGACCCGCGAGTATCTGCTCAAGATTGCCGAGTTTGACGGCGCGACCATTGCTCCCGCCAACGGTGCCGCCGCCCGTGCCGACGCCATGGGCACCCTTGCCGGCGAGCACCATAAGCTTCTGACCAGTGAAAAGTCTGTCGAACTTGTGCGCTCGCTAGCACGCGAGACCGTCGCCGGCGGCAAGATCGACGACCCGCAGCTGCTCGACGAGATCCGCGTGCTCGGCCGCGACCAGCGCGAAGCGAGCGTCATTCCCACCGAGGAGGCCGAGGCCTGGACCAGGCTCACCTGCGAGGCCGACGCCGTGTGGCACAAGGCCAAGACGGCCAATGACTGGGCGAGCTTTGAGCCCTATGTGGATAGAATCGTCGGCCAGCTTAAGCATCAGGCCGAGCTCATGGACCCAAAGCGCGACCCGTACGATGTTTGGCTCGACCAGTACGAACGCGGCCTTTCCGCCAAGAGCTTCGATGCGTTTTGCGATGAGGTCAAGGCGACGGTCGTGCCGCTCGTGCACGCCATCGGCGAGCGCGGACAGCAGCCCACTGCCGACTTTTTGCACGCGCATGTGCCCGAGGCCGCCCAGCGCGCCATGAGCTTTGACCTGATGAAGCTCGTCGGCCTTAACCTGGACGACACCACGCTTGCCTTTACCGAGCATCCGTTTAGCGAGGGCTTCTCGGTGGGCGACGCGCGCATTGCCACGCACATCTACGAGGACGACTGCATCTCCAACGTCTACAGCATCATCCACGAGGCTGGTCACACCATGTACGAGCTGGGCGTCAATCCCGCCTATGCGCGCACCTGTCTGGAGGGCGGCACCTCCATGGGCATCCACGAGAGCCAGAGCCGCTTTTTCGAAAACACCGTGGGTCGCAGCCGCGCCTTTATGGGCCCGCTGCTCGAGGTACTGCGCCGCCACGCGCCCGAGGTCTATGGCAGCGTGGACGAGGATACGCTCTACCACGCCGTGAATATCGCACAGCCGTCGCTGATCCGCACCGAGGCGGACGAGCTCACCTATCCGCTGCACGTTATGGTGCGCTACGAGATTGAGCGCATGCTGTTTGCCGGCGAGGCCACGGCCAAGGACATCCCCGCGCTTTGGAATCGCTTTATGGACGAGTACCTGGGCATTCCCGTTCCCGACGACACGCACGGCTGCCTGCAGGATACGCACTGGAGCGGTGGCTCGTTTGGCTATTTCCCCACCTATGCGCTGGGCAGCGCCTACGACGCCATGTTTGTGCCGGCCATGTGCCGCGACGGCGTCGACCTTACCGATGCCTGCGCGAGCGGTGATCTGGCGCCCGTCCGCGCCTGGCTGGGCGAGCACATTTGGCAGTGGGGCCGCGCCAAAGACGCGCCGGAGCTCATCAAGGGCGCCTGCGGCATGGCATTCGATGCTCGTTACTACTGCAGCTACCTGCAGGACAAGTTCACCACGCTCTACGAGCTGTAAAGCTTAGGCGACACGCCAACGCAAAGGGGCGCCGCAGGATCCATCCCGCGGCGCCCCCCTTTTCACCTAGTCATTGGGGACGTTCTTTAATAACTAGTCGTTTGGGACACTCTTTGCCAGCCAGAAACCCGACACATAGGAACCCAGCACTTGGGGACGTTCCTTATGTGCCGGCACTTTAGGAACGTCCCCAAGTGCCGGATGACGAAGAGTGTCCCCGATGGCTAGTCGTTTAAGAACGTCCCCAACGACTAGGTTGACGCCGATGCCTTGGCAGCGTCAGCGAAAACGGCCCTAAGCGAGCAAAGTGACGTGAAATGAAAGAGCGCTGACCTTCTGGTCGCGCCCTTGAAATTGAACGTCAGATTGCCGCTTGGGGCCGTTTGCAGCGTCGAGCGGTTACGCGGTTTGGTAAAACCGCGTAACTATAAAGCTTCCAGTGCAGCGGCGATGCGCTTCATGGCGGCGTCGGCGGCGGCTTGGTCCGGAGCCTCAGCCAACACGCGAATCACCGACTCGGTTCCGCTCTTGCGCACGAGCACGCGGCCCTCGCCCGCCAGCGCGGTCTCGGCCTCGGCAATCGCATTCTGCACGCCCATGTTCTCGAGCGCGGCGTCCTTGTCGGCCACGCGCACGGCAACCTGCGCTTGCGGCAGCAGCTTGCACGGAGCCGTGAGCTGCGAGAGTGTCTCGCGCTCGGCGCGAATCACTTCCATCACGCGCAGCGAGGTCATAATGCCGTCGCCCGTGCGCTCGATATCGCCAAAGATCGTATGACCCGTCTGCTCGCCGCCCAGGCTGTAGCCACCCTCGCGCATCTTGGCATACACGTGACGGTCGCCCACGCCGCTGGTCACGGCGCTCAGACCGGCAAGCTCCAGCGACTTGATCAGGCCAAAGTTGCTGGCGATCGTCGGAACCACGGTACCGCCCGAAAGGCGACCGTGCTTATTCAGGTACACACCGCACACGTACAGGATCTGGTCGCCGTCGACCACACGACCGCGCTCATCCACGGCCAGGCAGCGGTCGGCATCGCCGTCGTAGGCAAAGCCCACGTCCAGACCCTGCTCCACCACGTGGCGCTGCAGGCGCTCCATATGCGTGGAGCCACAGTCCACATTGATGTTAAATCCGTCGGGCGCGGCGTTGATCACGCGCACATCGGCGCCCAGCGCGTCGAACACCGGCTTGGCCACCGAGGACGCCGAGCCGTTGGCGCAGTCAATGCCGATCTTGACGCCCTGCAGCGAAAAGTTCGCGCTCGCGATGAGCGAGGCAATATAGCGGTTGCGACCCTGCATGTAGTCCACCGTTGCGCCGATGTGGTTGCCCGTGGCCAGCGGCACCTCGCTCTTGCCATCGATATAGTCCTCGATGAGCTCCAGCACGTCCTCGTCCATCTTGAAGCCGTCGCTGTTAACGAGCTTAATGCCGTTATCGCAAAACGGGTTGTGGCTCGCGCTGATCATGATGCCGCAATCGAAGCAGCCCTCCACGGTCTGATGCGCCACGCCCGGCGTTGGGATCACGTGCAGCATATATGCGTCCGCACCGCTTGCGACCAGGCCACTCACCAGCGCCGCCTCGAACATGTAGCTCGAACGACGCGTGTCCTTGCCCACGATCACGCGTGCCTTGCGCTCGCGGTTGGCGCCGTAATACCAGCCCACAAAGCGGCCGATCTTGTACGCATGCTCCACGGTCAGCCCAACGTTGGCCTCGCCGCGAAATCCGTCGGTGCCAAAGTACTTCATGCGCCCTCCTTATAAAAATGGGACGAACAGATTAGCCGTCCGCCCCAAAATGGTACTCGATTATCTGAGCTATCAGAAATGCATTACGACGAAGCGCTATCGCGAGCCGCCTGGCATGTGGGAGTCTGACGCAACGCAAGCGGCTTGTCCCCCGCCTCAGCCGACGTGGTCAGCGTATACGTGATTGTTGTCGTCTCGCCCGCATGCAGGTCAACGGTTCCCGAATAGAAGGGAATTCCATGCCAAGTTGCGGCACCAAGCCCAAACTGGGCCCCTTCAACCGTAAGGTCGCTGATGCTGCCGCCCGTCGGGGCAAACAGTGAGACATTCAGACGTTCGTCGTCACGTGCGGCACCGGATGCGCTCGCCGCAACGTAGTCGGGCAGCTTGCCAGCCTCCTCCTGCGTCATGATGTTCGTCAGGGTAACGGTGATGCGATAGGAGCACGTGCCATCGCCGTTCTTCATGCCCTGACCAATCTGCGTGTCAGCGTTCAAATACCAGTCGAGTTTGGAGAAGCTCAGATTGTTAAAGTAAACGCCAGCAACGGGATCGGCACTCGGGTCATCCGGATCGGGCAGCGAAGCGTCAATGCCCATCTCCTTGATGGCATTCTGCTCATCACCGTTTCTCATCCAAGCAATCAGACGACCCTCTTCGGCACCGCGTTCGAATGCACCGACAAGCTTCGTCACGTCGACGTCACCGATGCCACCGAGAATCTTGTCGAAGGCGGCGCTGGCAACAGATGCAAAGATGCCGTCCGATTCCTCGACCGGATAGTTCCAATACACATCGTGCATGAGAACCTTCGCCGCGTTGGTACCGTCGACGACCGTGCCATCGGGCAGCGAGACATTACCGACAAGGCCCAGCAGGTACTGCAAGAACACCGGATCGATGCCGACGACGCCATCAACGTCCTGCCCATACTGGGACTTCCACAGTGCGGCAACACGCTCCGAGTTGCGGGGCCAATCGGGCGAATACGTGTTACCAGAGTTGTACAGGTTACTGTGGTCGCCAAACAGCGCCTCGTCCTCTTCGTCGACGCTCTCGACCGCCTCGTCCTCGCTGAGTCCAATGCGGGGAACAAAGTCACCGATCGACATCTGGCCATCGGTGACTGAAATCAAACCTTGCGAACCACCAAAACCGCCGCAAGCACGGATCTCAACGTTGTTCATGGCATACACAAGATAGTTGCGCGTCTGGCCGTTGGCACCGAGCATCTGGGGCAGAACGGGGGCGACCTTCTCCGCCGCGTCGACTGCACCGTCCAGGGTGGCAAAGCCGTCCTTTGCCTTATCGACCAGCTCGGTCACCTGGGCGATATGCGTATCGCCAATACCCTGCACCTTTTTGTTGGCGCTCTTGAACGCCTTCGAGCTATCGGAGAGCGAATCGGCGACCGCCTGCAGCGCGGACACGTTGATTGTTCCGTCCTGGAACAGCTTGCCGGGCGTTGCCTGAGCGAGATTATCGGCCATGGGGACCAGCGCGCCGCTCGAAACATCGGACAGAGCGTCGATCATGGTGCGGGCGGCGTTAATATCGCTGCCGTACACCGGAATGAACGAGGCCATCGTCCACACCGGGCTCGAGGTCTCCTTCTTCATGCTGCTGCAGAGCTCGTCGATCTTTTTCGCATCGTCGGGCAGGGTCGAAAAATCGCCCGACGTGACCTTGTCCTTAAGGCCGCCGACGATCTCGACAGTTTCCTTTGCCTGGCTCTTCACGGTTTTTGCCGAGTTAAGCAGCATGAAGCCACTCACGCCAAACGCGACAAGAACCACCGCGACGATGGCAGCGACAACGGCTGCAGCGCGGCGCTTCTTGCGCTCGCCCTTACGATGGCGATGGCGAACCAGGCCGTTCGAGGTCGAGCTCGTCGAGGAATCGCCGCCGTAGTTCAAGCCAAAATCGTAATAATCTTCTTTAGCGCCCGAACCCTTAAACTCGGCACCGTCGTCATTGAGACGGGCAAACGCGCCGGTTTCGGAAACGCCCGTATAGATAGTGCCTAGGTTACCCGTAAGCCCCGCGTCTCCAGCAGAAGAAGCGCTATCGGCGGGATTGGCAGAGTTGATGGGGCTGGCATTGTGGGCGCGATGAGCGTCGTTAGCGGGGCCAGCGGGGCCAGTGGGACCGGCGACATTTGCACCGCCCGTTGGCGCCGGACGGACCCCGGCCGACGAAGCCGCAGAACCCGCCCCGCCCGGAAATGCCTGCCTGCCTACGCGACCAGCCTGTTTTGCCTTTTGAGACTGTTCGTACAGAGCGGCAAACATCGCCGTTTCACCCGGAGACGTACGGCTGCCAGCACCGTTTTGGCTGGATCCACTCGGTACGCCAGCGTTTCCAGTCCCATTTGAACGCGGCGGAACTGCAGAGCGCTCGCCGTCGCCGTTCTTAAAGTGGTTACCAGCCATAGAGGAGTCCTCGCAATACTAAAAGTCAATAACGCTATTAGTTTATGACATATTTGGCATCGTCAGTTAAACTCCAGATGCAGGCACCAATTCGCGGAATTGTGGTGCAACACCGTGTCCGTCTAGGCAGCGGCGTAAGCTATACCGTCAGGAACATCATCACGATGATCATGGCAAAGCCAATCAAGTCGGTCGGCAAAAATACCGTGCCCAGCATAACGGCGCTGGTAATGGTTGCCGAGACCGGCTCCACAGTTCCGATGAGACTCGCACGTACGGAGCCGATATCCTTGACGCCCTGCATATAGAGCATATACGCCAGGAAAGAGCCCACGATCACAAACACCGCGAGCGCTTCGACGGCAGCAGTATCGAGGGCCGGCATATGGGCCCAAGGCTGCACGATGGTGCAGGTGATGATACCAGCCGTGAGCATGGCTGAACCCGTAACGATGGGGCTGCCGTATTCGGACAGAATCTTGGCGGGAATCACCGCCATACAGGTAGCGCTAACCGCACACATAAGGCCCGCGACCAGGCCGAGCGGCGAGATGCTCAGACTGGTGGGATCACCGCCGGTAGCGATTAAAAAGGTGCCGCCGAGGGCCAGACCAATGCCGATCGCCTCGCGAGCGCGCGGCATGCGGCGATCGACCACGCAGGTGTAGCCCATGATGATGACCAGCTGCAGGCACTGAAGCACCGTCGCAGTTCCGGCATTGGTCAGACGCACGGCCGAAAGATAGCAGAACTGGTTGAACAGCAGGCCAAAAGCGGTAAAAAGCAGCAGTTGTCTGCGGTCGGCGGGCGTGGTCCAGAGTTTAACCAGACGCTCGCGATCGCGCGTGACCACCACGGCCATAAAGAGCAGACCGGCGAGAATCTGGCGCACACTCATAAGCCACAGGGTATCAACGTGATAGGTATCGAACAGGAAGCTCGCGCTGGTACCCGAAAAACCCCAAAACGAACCACCCACCAGCGTGGCCAGAACGCCCGTAATCATCTTGCGCGTCGACGCACTGTTCAGGCGGTCGCGCCATGCACGGCGGGTGCTGCGGCTGAGCTCGTCGGTGCCCTCGGGCACATCAATGTTCGATATATCGGTCATCGGCACCGAAGCCCCTGTGCCTTCGACCTGCTCGACACACTCTTTGCTCATTCCACTCCCCCGAAACAGCCTGGAAACAATTCGGCTTACCTTACCACGGCGAAGGCACCAGCCGGAGGCTTGTCCGCTTATCGGTAGGACAATTCCGCAGGCGTCTTTCCATAGCTCGATACCGCAATGGTCCTGCATTAGTCGACAGCCAAATCGCGGCAGCAGAATCTTTTGAAATGGATACGACAAAGCCCCCGAATTCCACAATGTAAGCGATTTTTAAAAATGTTCTTGCCACCGAGTTCAGGCTCCGTTATATTATCCCTTGCGCACTTGCGCACCCTTGATCGGGCGTTTAGCTCAGGGGGAGAGCGCTTCCCTGACACGGAAGAGGTCAGAAGTTCAAATCTTCTAACGCCCACCAAATGTTCGCAGCTCAGAGGCTTGGCCTCTGGGCTGTTTTGTTTTATGTCGCCAAATCCACTGGCAGCTCCAACCGTCATCGCAGCGTAACATCAATTCACCTGACAAATAGCCGCCAAACAAATTCAATGCCCCAACATCAACAATAGCCAGGCACAAAACTGCGCCGCAAGCTGCTCCAACCGCCCAACTGGCCAAAAGCCGACCATCTACTTGCCGATCTATCCATCGGCATAACCAATCAGTCCGCACCGCAACTTCTCAGCAAAACGCCGCGATGTCTGCGCCCTGCGGTATCCTTGAGCCACTTGCACCTGCAGCACCAAGGAGCCGCCATGCGCACCGAGCTCGATGTCCCCTTTTCGCACAAAGAAGAAGCCAAGGCGCTGGGCGCCAAATGGGACCGGACCAAGAAGATCTGGTATGTGCCCAGCGGCGTCAACCCAGAGCCCTTTGCCGAGTGGCTGCCCGGTGTTGACCGATCCGACCCCTCAGCGCCGTATATATACTGTCTCTTATACACATCTCCGAGCCCACGAGACGCGTAGTAAT
>URCU01000076.1:0-9666 GCA_900546425.1 uncultured Collinsella sp.
GAGATTACTACGCGTCTCGTGGGCTCGGAGATGTGTATAAGAGACAGGCAGCAACTCGGCCACGTTAGCATCGGGGTTCTGACACAGGATATCGAGCAGCTCGATAAAGTCGCGGATGACCTCGCGGGGCGTCAGATGCGTGTCGGCCCCCACGCGGCCAAACTCAATCTTGAGGAAGTCCACCAAGTCGTTCTCGGTAAGCGTGGGCGTCCAGCCAAAGTAGCCGGCATGGATCTGCATGAGCTTCTCGATGAGCACCAGCAGCTCCTCGTAGGTGAGCGGCTGCAGGCGGATGATGGGCGCGAGCATATCTTTGAGATCATCGCGCGCAAAACGGCCCTGGGCGAGACGGCTCCGAAGGGCCTCGTAGGAAAAGACGCCGCGGCGGCGGTCCTCGATAGAGGTCGGCGTGCCACCCATGATCACGCCCAGGTACTGCGCTTTGCCCTGGAGCGTGTCGTTGTACATGGTCAGGATCTTCTCGTAGTTATATTGGCGCGTGATCGCGTTGGGAATCTTGTACAGATTCACGAGCTCGTCGATGAGCACCAGCATGCCCTTGTAGCCGCTGCAGACCAAAAAACGTGCGATGAGCTTGACGTAGTCGTACCAGTCATCGTCGCTGATGATGGTCGAGGAGCCTAGCTCGGCGCGCGCCTCACTCTTGGTGCGGTATTCGCCGCGAATCCATTTGGTCACCCGGCTCATAGCCTCTTCATCGCCCTCGGATACGGCCGTGCGATAACGGCGGAGCATGCGGACAAAGTCAAAGCCGTGGACCATCTCTTCGAGCGGGGCCAGCTGGGCATTGACGGCAGACTCATCGACGTCGGCACACGAGGCGACCCAGCGATCCAGAATAAGGTTGAGCGCACCGCCCTCAGGGCGCGTCTTGGTCGATATGTTGCGGATGAGCTCGCGATAGGTAGCGAGGCCCTGGCCCTGGCCTCCCTGTAGGCGGCGCTCAGGGGAAAGGTCGGCATCGGCGACCACAAAGCCCTCGCCCATGGCATGCGTTCGGATGGTCTGGAGCAAAAAGCTCTTGCCGGCGCCGTAGCGACCGACTAGGAAACGGAAGCTTGCGCCGCCATCGGCGATGAGGCTCAGGTCGGTGAGCAGAGCGCGGATCTCGACCTCTCGCCCCACGGTGATATAGGGAAGGCCAATGCGCGGGACAACGCCGCCCTTGAGCGAGTTGAGAATGACGGCGGCGACGCGTTTGGGCACGCGGGGTGCTGCGGATGCGGTATCACTCATGGTCTAAGTATCCTCTCACGTCTGCTTCGTAGTCCTCAATAATTTGCGGTCCTGCTGGGCCAAATTCAATAACGGTGTCGCCCACCAGGTCAAAGAGCGCTTCGTTGATGCTATCGACGAGCATGTCCTCACTCTTGCCCGACTGTGCCACCGCCGATGCCGTCTGTGCTGCGTTGTGCTCGAGCAGTGCGCTGAGATAGGCGTTTACGGCAGGCGCGAGTTCGTTCGTGGCGTCAGCGGGCGCTGCCGCTGCGAACGCGGGCGTCGGCGCGAGAAGCGGTGCCACGACACCAAACTGTTCGGTGGATATGGTCGGCTCGTCGGCCTCGTTCTGCCGAATGGGTGCCGCGACCGGTTCGACAATCGCGTCGGCTACGGGCTCGGCTTCCGGTTGCCCTGAGCCCGCTGCCTCGGCTTCCACAGGTGCGCCGTCCTCGCGCTCTTCATCGATCAAAAGCGCTTCGCGCGTTTGCGCAGCGGCGCTCCGAATGTGCCCCAGCTGACTCAGATCGATATCGATCTTGACGGGCTGGTGTGCGGCGTCCCACGAAAGCCATGCCACAATCTCGTCATCGATAATCTTGGCCAGATATTTGGGGACCTTTTCTTCTTTAAGGGGATGGGCGGGGTCCAGCGCCAGGCGCAGGCGTTGGTCGCAGGCGCGCATCATTTCACCGAGCTTGCTGCTCTTTTGCCTACTACCATGGATACGCATGCATTCCCAAAAGCCGTTTTGGCAACGGTAGATATGGATAGGATCCAGGCGGTATTCGCAGTCCTCGTGGCGTTCGGGCGCAAAGAATACGGCCGAGGCAAACATGGTGTAGGGCATGGCCGTCTCCTCCCCAAATAAACTCGCCACGATGCCGGTCTTTCGGTGCGTGTCATAGTAGCGCGCCATGCGGACATACACGGCGCATGCCACGTGGCGCAGATCGCGGTGGTGGCTGCGGTCGAGCCGCGAGTTACTTAGGTTGTACGTGGAGAGGGCGTTGATGGCGGCCATGAGTCGCTCCTCGCGCACCTCATCGGGCGGAAGGGGGAGCGTGGGCTCGGAGGTTTTGCGACGCTTAGGGGTCTGGCCGGGCGGTGCCGGTGCTGGTATAAGGTCTCGTGCCGCGCGCCGCAGCTCGATAAGGGCGTTATCGAACATGACGGTTTTAGAGTCGCGAAGCAGCTTGGGGTCGAGCTCGTGGAACACGGCGTAGTCCTGCAGCCACACGCGTGCGAACCGGTCGATGCCGGGTTCAAAGGCGCGATAGGCATCCCAAAATGCCTTAATCTTGCTAAAGCCATCGAGCGGATTATCTACGCCAATGCCGCAAATCAGCTCATAGAGATACAGAAAGGCAAAGGACGTAGACGTTTCCTCGACGGTTCCGCGGCGCACTTGGGCACGCCAGGTAAAGTAGCCGCGCAACTGTCGATCGCTCATGGCATTGTAGCTGGGAAAGTACGACTTAAAGGTGCCGTTGTAGGGGCAATCGTCCTCGAAGTCGGCCATCAGCAGGCCTTGGCGGTAAAAGAGCTCCGCCTCCGATAGCCAACGCCCCGCGCCGCCTTTGGGATCATCTTGCCAGCGTGATATCTCGCGCATCTTACGGTACTGGTCGGGGAGGAAGTTCTGCATCTGACGACCGGTCTTGAGAATCGGCTCGTCAGCATAGATTTCGTTTGAGAAGCGGGCGGACTGGTGGGTCCGGGCCTCGGCCATAATGCGCTCGATGAGCATTTTGACGTCCTGGTCGGCCACCGTCCTCTCCTCTCCCTATATGGTGTCGGTGACCTCATATCATAGCACAGCATCAAACAGATGTTCGAGATATCACTATGCAGATAGTTTAGAACAGGAGGGCGTAGATGACCGCCACGACGACGGAGGGGAGCATGTTGGCCGTGCGGAAGGTCTGAGGCCGAATAAGGTTAACGCCAACACAGAAGATGAGCATGGAGCCCACAAGCGAAAGGCTGTTGAGGGCTGCGGTGGTCATGATAGGGGAGAGTGCGCCGGCAAAAAGCGTAATCGTGCCCTGGAATACGGCAACGGGCAGGGCCGAGAAGATGCAGCCGCGGCCAAGCGAGGCCGTCATGGTGCAGACGATGATGCAGTCCAGCGCGCCCTTCAGGGCAAGCGTGGACCAGTCGCCGAGCAGACCGTCCTGAATCGATCCTACGATGGCCATGGCGCCGATACATACGGTGAGTGATGCCGAGACAAAGGCGTTGGTGAACTCGTTGTCGCCCTCGCTGCCGGTTTTGCGCTTGAGCCATTCGCCGAGGTTCTCGATGGCGGCCTCCAGGTTGATGGCCTCGCCGATGAGCGAACCAAGGGCAAATGAGACGATAAGCATGGTGGTGCCGGTGGTCGCCAACGCCTCTCCATCGATAACGAGCATCTTTTGCATGGTGCCGCCCAGGCCGATAAACAGAACGCACAACCCCGACGCCTTCATGAGCGTGTCTTGGATGCGGGGCGTAATGAAGCGCCCACCCATGAGGCCCAGCAGACCGCCTGCGATTAAAAGCGCGACGTTGATGATCGTTCCCAAACCCGGCATGAACCCTCCTGCAATTGATGCCAACGCGGCAATCGTAACAGAACGGGGAGGGGAGCGCTCAGTACCCGAGCCAAGCGGCGGTTGGCGGTTTAGGACAGGATGGGGCTAAAGACGAAGCGCAACGTCATGAGGTGCTGCGGGGATTCGATGGCTGCGGCAATGATGTCGGCATCTCGTGCACGATCGAACCCTTCAAGTTCCATTTGATAGGGGAAGTCTTCTTGGATACCGATGCGACGAGGAACCAAAAGCTTGGTTCCATCGAATTCTTCGGTTCGCGTTCCGTCTGCTGCAACGGAATAAAGGTGCAACTTGGCGGTCGTTGTGGCATCAAGTGCCGAGATAGCTTGGATATCGTTCGATGCGCTCCTTGCTCCCACTGCTGTAAGTGCCGTAGGCGCGACGACTTCACCCGAAGGCAAAAAGACGAGCTCGACGGTATTGGGGAATGCGATGAGGATATTTTTGCGGCGGGGCGCATTGGCAGCGACTGGCTCAATGCTTGCGGCATCGACGGTTTCCGTGTGGTCGAGCGCGACCATCATGCAACAGTTGCCTTCGTCGACATCTGGGGGAGCGGCAAAGTCCGGGCCGTCTTTCGGTTGGGGATCGCCTAGTTCGGTGGCGGTGTCGCCTGGCTTCTCGAGAGGAGCCGCAGCGTTGTCTTCTGATGATGCATCGTCTGCATCGTCAACATGTGCCGGTGCGTCTGCGACCTCGTCTTTGGGGGATTTGTCATTATCGCTCGATATAGGAGCAGCAATCCCGACGGACCCTACTCCGTGCCATGTCATTTGGAGCAGCGCCGGATCGGCGAGAATGCGCTGCACGCCTTGTGCCTGGGTATCGATAATGATGGGGGCGGGTTCTGATCCGCGCGTGAGGTTAAGCGAGCCCTTCTGTCTATTGCTTTGAGCCTCTCGGTCGTCCGCGTCGCCAGCGTAGAACAGCAAAGGCGCATCTCCCGTTGCGATGGCTTCGGTGTCCGCCTTGGTCAGTCGCAGCGATGCCGTAAAGGAGATGATGGGCTGCGCGCCATCGACATTCGAGGGAACGCAGCCCAGACATACACCCCCTCCTTCTTCTTCATGGGCCGCGCTGTCGAAGACGACCTTCGCCCCGTTCGCCGAGTCATCGACCGAGGCAATATCGATGCGCAGCTCTAAGTCGCATGGGTCGCCATCGGCGTCGACCGCAGCCGATTTCCATGTGCAGATGGCACAACCTGTCTGGGGGCCGTTCTCCTTGTCCGATCGCTTGATATCCACGACTATCGAGCCGACCGTATTGCGGCGAAGGCATCCCGAGGTTCGGATCGTGGCGTGCGCGAGCGAAAAACGCTGGCAGGCGACGATACCCGACGAATTCGCCACGGGGTTCAGAGCTTGCGGTAAGGAGTTTGCCGTGGCGGGCGTCGCCCAAGCGGCGAGAGGCATACCGCTCGCCAGTGCGCTGCAGAGCGCGGCGACGGGCAAAAGGTTTTTGGGTGCCATGGTTCTCCTATCTATTCCGCGTACTCCGGTCGTGCTTGGCTATTGGTTGCGTTTGATGTGCAGGCCAAGGCACGTCAGTCCTGCCCCCGCCGTGGCGAAGCCTACCGCAATGAGTTGCCGGGTGTCGTTCGTCTGAGCGAGCGGCTCGTGACGGCTGTCGCGATTAAGGCCCGAAAGGTCGACGGTCACTTCGGTGGCCGCCTGCGCTTGCTCTTGTTGAGCAAAGGCCATGGTGGGTGCGGACGCCAAGATGCCGACGATGGCGGCCAGTGCAATCGCCTTAGGACGTGGCGTGCGCACCGGGCTCGACCGTCCAGGTGATGCTTGCCACTTGGTCTCCCGTACCGCCGGCGTGGTAGATGTCACGCGTGACGCGGGCGACGTGGCCACTCACATTGAGCTTGATTTTGTCCGTTCCGTCGGCAATGCCCTCGTACTTCATGTCGAAGTTTGCGTCTTTGGAAAGATCGAGGCCCGTAGGCTGAGTCGCCGAGCTGGCATCCTTTTCTGCCTCATCGGGGCCAACCTTAAAATCGATGGAGTTCTGGGCCGAGCCCGTCTTTGCGTCTGCAACGATTGTCCAGTCGTTCTTGGCCGTGACCTTCATGTTAGTGACGTGGATGCCATATGCCGAGAGGTTGTCGATGGTAATCGTCTTGTCGGAGGGTCCTACAAGCTTTCCGTCGGCTTGGGCGGCAAAGGGGATGACCGTTGGCGCCTTAAACGAAACATTGCTAATGTCGGCCTTCACCGTCACATCGGTGGTTCCAACGCGCACCTCTGCCATGGCCGCCGTTGGCGCGGCGCCCATCGCAAGTGCGAGCGTAAGCCCTGCGCCCACGGCGAGTGCCCTGGCTCCGCTCAGGTTCATGGGTGTGTTCATAATCGATCCTTTCTGCTCGTCACGGACTGTTTCCGTGATGGTTGGACGAATGGGGACAGGGTGCTGCCCCTGCGTGCGCGTCGGCCACTAGCCTTCTGCCTGGGCCACCCGCACTTTGACGCGCGTCGGATTGCCGTGGGTGTCGTAGGTCTTGGCATCGAGTGCCTGAATCTCGATATATGCCTCGCCTTCTTGGATATCGCCGGCGGGGCAGGTCTCAACCGTCTTGCCGGCTTCGACCACACCGGACTCATAGATGGTCTCGTCGTTTTGAATCACGCGGAAGCGCTGGGGAAACTTGTTGCCTTGGACGTTTTGCACGTTGACGCGCAACTTGCCGCCTTCCTGCAACTGTGCGACCGGCGCGACCGAGATCGTCATCATGTTGTCGCGGACGATGGCGTCGAGCTCATCCTGGATTTCTTGGCGCGATTTACCCTCTGCCGTCGTGACCGAGGCGCCCGCTTCGGGCACGGGCTGCGACTGCCAGGCGTATAGCCCTACGGCGATGAGGGCGCAGACGATAGCCAGGCAGACAACGACGAGTTTCTTGCGACGCCCCAGCCCTGCAAGGCGGGACGGCTTCTTCGCACTCATGCGGCGTCCTTGGTGGTGTAGACGCGTGCGAACGTGGACGGGTCCGCTCCAAAGAGCATGTGAAGCATCAGGCGGCGCGAGTAGATGAGCTCGTCGAAGTCGTGAGGGAGCTCGATGTTGTGGATACGCGCGATGTGGTGGGCGAGCGCCGAGAACGACTCGGGGTCGCAGATAACATCGGTGGTGACGTGGTAGACCGCCGTATCGGGGAACGCCTCTTCGTCGAAAGGCAGGAGATAGGGATCGTCGTCGACCTCGATGGCGACGCCGTACTGGGGCCAGTAATATGCCATGGGAACCTCCCTGCTTCTGGGGCCAAAACTTCCATTGGTTTTGGCTGTTGATGCCGACCGTATCAGTCACTACTTGACCAATTTCTGACCAAATGCTTGACGGATTGGCATCTCCGCAGGTAAAAGATGGCAAAAAATACTTCAACTTTTTTCGAGCGACAGTTGCGTGGTCGCTGGCGGTAAAGCGACATGTGTCAAAAGCATCGTCTGCCGAGGAAACCTTGCCGCTCGCCGAATTGCGCGAACGTAAAAATCGCCAATTATGGAGACGGTCTCGAACACGTCGACGAAACGATGCGGTAACATCTCCCTGCAAACACTGTAGTTAGCTAAAGGGGGAGTTCGCGTGTCTGCAACCATCAAACCCTTCACCGACGAGTTCGAAGAGTATGGTCGCGATGAGTCTCGCGCATCGGGCGAGGCCTCGAGCATCTCGTTTCCGACAACGGAAGACGAGGTCCGCGCCATTTTGGGAAAGCTCCATGCCGAGCGTGTCCCGGTAACGGTTCAGGGCGCCCGAACCGGCCTTGCCGCCGGCGCCGTGCCTCATGGCGGTCACATTCTCAATACTTCCCGCATGAATCGCTACCTAGGCATTCGCCGCGATGAGCAGGGCCGCTTTCTTTTGCGTGTGGCGCCCGGCGTCGTGCTGTCTGAGCTGCGCAAGCAACTGGGCAAGAAAGTTCTGCCGACTGCCGGCTGGGACCAGGCATCGCTTGAGGTCTACGAGGAATTCCAGGAAGCTTCCGAGCAATTCTTTCCTACCGATCCCACCGAGGCATCTGCCTGCCTGGGCGGTATGGCGGCATGCAACGCTTCCGGTGCCCGTAGCTACGCTTACGGCCCCATGCGCCCTCACGTCACGGGCCTTCATGTCGCGCTGACCGATGGCGACCTGCTCGAGCTTCACCGTGGCGAGGTTTTTGCACAGGGTCGCCGCCTTTCGCTCGTCACGGTGCAGGGCCGCACGCTCGAGCTCGACCTTCCCGACTACACCATGCCCAAGACCAAAAATGCTTCGGGCTATTTCGTTGCTGACGATATGGATGCCATCGATCTGTTTATCGGTGCGTGTGGCACACTTGGCGTCATCACCGAGCTCGAGATTGCCCTGCAGGCGGCGCCTGCGGTCGTTTGGGGCGTGAGCTGCTTCTTTGACAGCGAAGATAAGGCCGTGTCCTTCACCGATTCCGTGCGTCCCGTCCTGTCCCACGCGGCTGCCATCGAGTATTTCGATGCGGGCGCCCTGGATATCCTGCGTCGTCAGCGTGAGCAGTCGACCGCGTTCGCTTCGCTGCCGGCGCTCGACAAAGACGCCAAGGTCTGTGTCTACGTGGAGCTCGACTGCAACGACGAAGCCCAGGCGACTGAGGAGCTGTATCACTTGGGGTGGGTACTAGAGCTTGCGGGCGGCAGCGACGATGCGACATGGGTCGCGCGCACCGAGGTCGATCGCGAGTGTCAGCGATTCTTCCGCCATGCGGTGCCCGAGAGCGTCAACATGCTCATCGACGAGCGTCGCCGCACGGATCCCACCATCACCAAACTGGGCTCGGACATGTCGGTGCCCAACGCACACTTGGCCGATGTCATCGCCCTTTATCGCCGCACGCTGGCCGAAAGCGGGCTTGAATCTGCCGCCTGGGGGCACATCGGTAACAACCATCTGCATGTGAACATTCTGCCGCGCGATGCGCAGGATTACCGCCGCGGCGGAGAACTCTTTGCCCAGTGGGCTTCCGAGGTCACGGCCATGGGTGGCGCCGTCTCCGCCGAACACGGCGTCGGCAAGATCAAGGCGGGCTTCTTGGAGACGATGTACGGTCACGAGGCCATGGTCGAGTCGGCGCGGCTCAAGCTCCAGCTCGATCCTGCCGGGCAGCTGGGTCGCGGTAACCTGTTTTCGGAGAAGCTCTTGGATGAGCTCGTCCAGAAAGGGGGCGCGTGAAGATGAGCGATTTCCATATGGTGGTGTGCGTCAAGGCGGTGCCGGGAAGCACCGAGGTCAAGATGGACCCCAAGACCAATACGATTGTGCGCGATGGCAAGCAGGCGGTCATTAACCCGTTCGATGCGAGCGCTTTGGAATGCGCACTGGCGCTGAAGGATGACTTTATCGGCTTTGGCATGGACGTGCGCGTAACGGTGGTGTCGATGGGCATCCCCGCGACCGAATCGCTATTGCGCGACTGCATCGCCCGCGGTGCCGATGACGCACTGCTGCTGACCGACCGCGCCTTTGCAGGTGCCGATACCCTGGCAACCACCTATGCCCTCAAGTGCGGCATCGAGGCACTCGACGAGGACTTCGACCTGCTCATCTGCGGCAAGATGGCGGTGGACGGCGATACGGCCCAGATTGGTCCCGAGCTTGCCGGTGCCTTTGAGATTCCCTGCGTGACCGACGTGAGCTGCGTGCAGAGCGCGGGCTTTACGACCTGCGGCTCGCTGGCGCTTGTTCACGGCTGCGATGCCGGCGAGGAGACGGTGTGCCTGGAGATGCCGTGCGCGATGACGACCGCCAAGGAGATTGGCCAACTGCGTATGCCTGTCTCTTATACACATCTCCGAGCCCACGAGACGCG
>URCU01000077.1:0-9548 GCA_900546425.1 uncultured Collinsella sp.
CGCGTCTCGTGGGCTCGGAGATGTGTATAAGAGACAGATTCATATATCCAGACGGTCAAAGACGCTGGTCTTTACGTTGACGCGGAGACGGCGGACCTTGCGGCACGCAAGAGCATGGGGCATCCCTATATGGTTCAGCTGGTGGGCTATTACATGTGGCGCTCTGCTGTCCGCCGTAACTCGCAGGTCATTGAAAGGTGCGATGTCGAGGATGGCCATGCGGATGCCGTCTCCGAGTTCTACGAAGCGGTTGACGCGCCTCTGTATTACGGGTTGCGCAGTCCGCAGCGCCTCTTTATCGAGGCCATGGCGGTTGACGAGGGCAAGCCGACGCGCATGGCGGATATCATTGAGCGTTGCGAGCGTACCCAGAGCTGGGCGAGTAAATATCGCGCAAGCCTGATTCGCGAGCGCGTCATCGAGGCTGCTGGATACGGCCTCGTCCGGTTTACCGTGCCCATGCTGGGCGAGTACATTCGCAATCGAGTTTTATGGCATGAGTAGGGTGATAAAGGTGACGGAACAGAAGATGAGCCCGCAAGCTATCGAGGTGCGTGGCGCACGTGTCCATAACCTCAAGGACGTCGATATCGATATTCCGCTGGGAAAGCTCGTGGGTGTTGCCGGCGTGTCGGGTTCGGGCAAGAGCTCGCTGGCGCTGGGGGTTCTTTATGCCGAGGGCTCGCGTCGCTACTTGGAAGCACTTAGCACCTATACTCGACGTCGCCTGACGCAGGCCGAACACGCCCAGGTGGACGAGGTGCTGCACGTGCCGGCGGCGCTCGCGCTGCACCAGCGTCCGAGCGTGCCGGGCGTGCGATCGACCTTTGGTACCATGACCGAGCTCAACAACAGCCTGCGTCTGCTCTTTAGCCGCTGTGCCCATCACGTGTGCCCGCATTGCGGGGCGCGTGTGGAGCCAAGCCTCAACGTAGCGGCTGGCCTGTCGCTCACGTGTCCGACGTGCGGCCGCGAGTTCTACGCTCCGAGCGCCGAGGACCTTGCCTTTAACAGCGGCGGTGCATGCCCCACCTGTGGCGGCACCGGTGTCATGCGCGAGGTGGACGAGGCGAGCCTGGTGCCCGACGAGTCAAAGACCATCAACGAAGGTGCGGTGCTTCCCTGGGGTACGCTCATGTGGGATTTGATGAAGCAGGTCGCCGGCGAGATGGGCGTGCGCACCGACGTGCCGTTTAACCAGCTCACGCCTCAAGAGCGCGACATTGTGTTCCACGGTCCGGCGGTTAAGAAGCACATTCTCTACGTTCCCAAAAACGGCGAGGGCGCCACGCCGCTCGATTTCACCTATTACAACGCCGTCTATACCGTCGAGAATGCGCTCGCCAAGGTTAAGGACGATAAGGGGCTCAAACGCGTTGCGCGCTTTTTGCGCGAGGGGCCATGCCGCGACTGTGGTGGCACGCGTCTTTCCGAGGCTGCGCGCCAGCCCCAAGTGCGCGGTATCAATCTGGCGCAGGCCGCGGCCATGACGCTGGGCGAGGCGATTGAGTGGGTGCGCGGGGTGCCCGCATCCTTGCCGTCCGAGATGCGGCCCATGGCGACGGATATCTGCGATTCGTTTTTGAGTGTGGCCCGTCGCCTGGTCGACCTGGGTCTCGATTACCTTTCACTCGACCGCGCTGGTGCCACACTCTCCACGGGTGAGCGCCAGCGCGTGCAGCTTGCCCGCGTGGTGCGCAACCGGTCGACGGGCGTGCTTTATGTGCTGGACGAGCCTTCGATCGGCCTGCATCCTGCCAATGTCGACGGCTTGGTGGGCGTGATGCGCGATCTGGTGGATGACGGCAACACCGTGGTTGTTGTCGACCACGACACGCGCGTACTGGCGGAAGCCGACTATCTGGTCGAGATGGGCCCCGTTGCCGGAGCAGGCGGCGGCAATGTGATCGCCGCTGGTACGGTAGACGAGGTCGAACAATCGCAGGGCAGCCGTATCGCGCCGTTTTTGCGCGCAGAGCCCAAGCGTTTGCGCCCACAGGTGACTGACGACGAAATGTTCGATCAGGGCCATATCCGCATGGCGACCGATACCATCCATACCGTCAAGCCGCTCGAAGTTGATATCCCGCGCGGCCGCTTGGTTGCGGTGACGGGTGTTTCTGGTTCGGGTAAGACGACGCTCGTGCTCGAGACGCTCATCCCGGCGCTCAAGGCGCAGGCAGCCGGCGAGCGCCTGCCGGGACACGTGCGTTGGGTCGATGCCGAGGGCATTGCGCGTGCCAACCTGATTGACGCCACGCCCATCGGTGCCAACGTGCGCTCGACGGTAGCGACCTATGCCGACATCCATGATGAGCTGCGCCGCGCCTTCGCCCGTACGCCCGAAGCCAAGGCAGCCGGCTACAAGGCGGGTGCCTTTAGCTACAACACCGGCGCCTTGCGCTGCCCTACGTGCGATGGAACGGGCTCGATTTCGCTCGACGTGCAGTTTTTGTCCGACGTCGAGATCGTCTGCCCGGCATGTCGCGGCTCACGTTATGCGGACGCGGCTTCGCATATCCATCGCGAGGGCAAGGACGGGAGCTTGCTTACGTTGCCGCAGCTCATGGACATGAGTGTGGACGAGGCCCTTGACGCCACGGTGGGACTCAAGAAGGTTCAGACGCGCTTACAGACCTTGCACGACCTGGGCCTGGGCTATCTCACGCTTGGCGAGCCCACACCGGCGCTTTCGGGCGGTGAGGCACAGCGCCTTAAGCTCGCGAGCGAGATGGGTCGTGTGCAGGACGACGCCGTATTCGTATTCGACGAGCCCACGATCGGCCTGCATCCGCTCGATGTTCGGGTGTTGCTGAGCGTGTTTGACGGCCTCGTTGCCAAGGGCGCCACGGTTATCGTGATTGAACACGATCTCGACCTTATCCGCAACGCCGATTACGTGATCGACATGGGCCCAGGCGGTGGCGATGCGGGCGGGCAAATCGTCTGCGCCGGTACGCCGGGTGACATCGCGGCCTGCTCCAAGAGTATTACCGGACGCTACCTATAGACAATGAGGCAAAGGGACAGCCCCTTTGCCTCATTGATGTCTATTTCACGCATTGAGCCGCGAGATAGTCGCGGAAGAATGGTAATTCAAATGCGACGAGCCCTCGTCCTCGTTCCCCGATGATGCCGGCATCTATCATGCGGCGTCGGTAGCGGGAGACCTGCTGCGGCGAACGCTTAAGGCGCTCGACAAGGTCGGCGGTGGTGGACTCTTCCTCGTCATCGAGCATGGCGATGAGGAATCGCTTGTCCTCTGCAGTGAGTTCCCGATAGGTTGCCGCGAGGATTCGGTCGTCCATCTCGTCGCGCGCGATTTTGATTCCCAGGTCAAAGTCGCGTGACGAGATTTCCTTCGAATCGCTTGTGAGATCCCAGGCACGGTAGCCTACGAGTTGCAATAGGAAGGGAAAACCAGAGATCGAGCGAACGGCTCTATCAATTCCCTCAGCATCTGCCAGGCGATCGTTTTCTTGGATTGTGCGAATCAAGGCCTCGCGCACGTCATAGTCGGCGATGCGACCCAGATGATATTGTTGAGCGCGGCGAAGGAACGAGACCGTCTTGTGGTTCAGCAACGTCGAGACGTTGTTGGGAAGTCCCGCCATGAGCAGCGCGACGCGTTTTCCATCGGTCACAAAGTGTTGATACGTCGCTGCGAGCTGAATCATCTCGTCGAGTGTCGGGTCCACCTCGTCAACCGTGACGAGCAGACCGGTGCCCGCCTCGTTGAGCTGGTCGATGATGTCGCTCATGCGATAACGCCAGGTTGAGGCATCGTGAACGCGATTGACCTCGATGCTGCCGAGCGGTGCAATTCCGAGACCGGTGACTTCGAAGTTCTTAGACGGGTCGATAAGATGGCCGGCAGCACGTTTCGCCCCGAACTCGATTTCCTCAAGCATTCCCGGGAGCGCGGTCGTCTTTACGGCTATCCAGCCGTGGGATTCCGCCCTTGTCGCGAGCGACGACATGAGAGCGGTTTTACCGGTTCCACGCGCGCCTGAGAAAATCGAGGTCAATTCTGGGCGCCTGCGCTGGCTCAAGAAGGCACGGTCCAAATCCCGAATAATCTGTTGTCTGCCAGCGAGATGGGCAGGAACCTCACCAAAACTGGGGGTAAACGGGTTCTCGAGATATTTCACAAAGCTCTCCTTTCACACCGTCGTTTAACTTCATTTTATTTTAGTTAATTCTGATTAAAAGCAATGGTTCGTTATTTAGAGCATCAATTAGGCGTGCGTGCCGTCGGCGTGGCGCTTGAATGTGACAAAGGGATAGTTCCTTTGTCACATTCCCGGAAAGCCTGTTTGGCGCAGGGCCTCGTAGAGGACGATGGCGGCGCTGTTGGAGAGGTTGAGTGCACTGATGCGGTAATCGTCCGGATTGACGAAGTTGCCGCAGATATCCTGCCGAAGGATGGCCTCGTGGCTGCCCTCGGTATGTCCCAGCGATTCCTCGTGGGCTTCCCAGGCCTCGGCGTTATCGAGTGAGTCGCAATCGCGCAGCATCGGGATGCGCTCGCAGCGCTCGGACGCCGCGGCGAGTAGCTCCTCGGGAATCCCTGAGCTCTCGCTGCCAAAGACCAAGTAGTCGCCGTCGCGGTAGGTGCTTTGCGCATAGGTGCGGCGTGCCTTTTTGGTAAGCAGATGCAGGCGCTCGTCGACAGGGGAGAGGCCGTTGCGCGCAAGGAAATCCTTCCAGCCGGCATAGGTCGTCACGTCCAAGTTTTGCCAGTAGCCCAGGCCGGCGCGACGTACCGTCTTGTCGTCGAGCGAAAACCCCAGCGGCTCCACCAGATGCAGACGGGCGCCGGTGACCACGCAGGTGCGACCGATATTGCCCGTATTGGCCGGAATCTCGGGCGCATACAGCACGATGTTGAACATGAATCTCCTTGGCTCAGAACGAAAAACCACCACGAAGGGCACCTTCGTGGTGGTTTGGCGGTTACGTAGGCGGACAAATACCCGCTTGGATAAACCTAGGCGCGGTGCCAGTCGGTCAGGCAGGCATCGAGGGAGGCGATGAGCGCATCCTTGTCCATGTGACGGCCGATGACGCACAGGCTTGTCATGCGGTCGCCCGTCTCGTCGTCCCAAATCTGCATGATTTCGGGGTTCTCGTCGATGATCTTCTGCTTCTCGCCCTCGGGTGCGGAGTCAACGAACAGGCCGTTCTCCATCAGGCGCATCTGGTGGCCGGCCTGCTCGAACATGTAGCACATGTCCGGATCGCCGGTCTGCCACAGCGGACCCTTGACGCGGATGACCTCGTCGGGCCACTCCTGCTCAACAAAATCGGTGAACTTCTGCAGGTCAAACGGCTGGCGGCGCGAGTACACAAAGGTCTCGATGTCATACTCGAGCACCTCGGGGTCGTCGTGCTCCTCGGGATGCTCCATGGCCTCGATCCAGGCGGCGGAGTTGTAGGCGCGCATAAAGTCGAAGCGGTCGGTATCGAGCAGCTCCTCCATGGGAACCTCGCCGTTTTGAGCCTCGACAATCACGGCATCCTTCTGCAGGCTGCGCACGATGGCCTTGAGCTCGGCGATCTGCTCAGGGCTCACGGTGTCGGTCTTGTTGAGGATCAGCGTGGAGCAGAACTCGATCTGCTGGATGAGCAGGCTCTCGATGTCGTCCTCGTCGATATCCTCTGCCAGCAGGTCGCGACCGCCGTTGAACTCGTCGTACATGCGGGCGCAGTCGACCACGGCCACGATGTTGTCGAGCGCGAGCTTGGGCTCGCCGCCCACCTTGGCTTCGTCGCAGAAGCTCGAGATGGTGTAGGCGATGGGGATGGGCTCGCAAATACCCGAGGCCTCGATGATGATGTAGTCGAAGTCGCCCGAATCGGCGATGCCCTGCAGCTGGTTGGCAAGGTCGTCCGAAAGCGTGCAGCAGATGCAGCCGTTGGTGAGCGGGATGAGGTCATCGGTTTCGGAAAGACCGCCGTCGGCGATAAGGCTGGCGTCGACGTTGATCTCGCCGATGTCGTTGACGATCACGGCGGCGCGGATGCCGCCGTCGTTAGCGAGGATGTGGTTGAGCAGCGTGGTCTTGCCGGCACCGAGGTATCCGGTAAGCATGATGATCTTCACGGGTTTGTTGGGCATGTGCCCTCCTTTGTTAGACATGGCTTACAGTTGAATCATATGCCAAACGCTCGCTCTTATACCCACGCGCTGGCAAATAACACAGGCTACTCCCAGGCTCCCCATACATCGGGGCAATAACCGACGGTGGCCTTTTTGCCGTTGCGCACGATGGGCTCGGCTAGAACCTGCTGGTTCTCGAGCAGCTTGTCGAAGCGCTGGCTAGGGGTGAGGTGCTGGATGAGTGCGAGCGCCTCCTCGTCCTTGGCTTTGGGGTTGAGCAACTTGTCGATACCGCCGACCGCCTGCATCACGCTCGTGAGCTCGCCTTTGCTCATCTCCTTTTCCTTAAGGTCGATAAACTGCACCTTAATGCGGCGCTCCTTAAAAAAGCGCTGCGCCTTCTTGGTATCGAAGGACTTCTTGGTGCCAAAAATCTGAATCATTTTGTTCCGCCGTTCTACCTGATGAAGTTGGTCGTTGCGCGATCTGCCTCGGGCGCGTTGATACCGGCGGCATGGCCTGCCTCGATGCAGCGCAGGAGCCAGGCCATGTTTTTGCCGATGTTTCGCATGGTGGCAAGGCCCTCGGCATCCTCATCGGCGTCGCCGGGCACGCGACCAAACACGTTGTTCCAGTAGGTGGAAGCAACTACGGGCATCTGGTTGATGGTGAAGTACTTGTTGAGCACATCGAAGGTGGTCGATGTACCGCCGCGACGAGCGACGGCGACGGCAGCGCCCGGCTTGTGTGCAAAGGCCTTGCTGCCGGCATAGAATGCGCGATCGAGGGCCGAAAGGATGCGGCCGCTGGGGTGCGCATAGTAGACAGGTGAGCCAAAGACAAAGCCATCTGCCTGCTCGGCGGCAGCGATGAGCTCGTTCACCACGTCGTCGTCAAAGGTGCAGCGACCGCCAAGCTTGCCGCACTGGCCGCAACCGATGCAATCGCGAATGGGCTTGGCGCCCAGCTGAAACACCTCGGTATCAATGCCTTCGGCATTGAGCTGCTCGGCGACCTCGGCGAGTGCGCGGGCGGTGTTGCCGTTTGCCTTGGGGCTGCCATTGACCAAAAGAACCTTCATCACAAACTCCCTCTGCTTTTGGTGACTTCTGCAGAGGATTATCGCACGATGGGGGAGGCGGCGCGGGCGCGGTGCTAATCCAGTTTGGTACCTGGCACCTGCACGGCTTTCCCGAGCAGCGCTTTGAGCTCGTTCAAAATGGAAACGGGCTGTCGGTCAACGCTGTTCAGATGGAGCGTCGCCACACGAATGGGTGGCTGATATTCAAGCGAGCCGATGAGCACGGGGGAACCCAGGAACCGCTCGATTTCGTCTGCGATCGAGTTGGTCTCTTCGGGATCAAAGTCGTCGAAAAGCGCCACGAATGTCGGCCCCGTCGAGCGGAACAGGCGACCCTTGCCGCGCGAGCAATCCACCAGACAAGCGGCACATTCTGCCAAAACACGGTCGCCCGCATCAAAGCCAAAACGGGCATTGACCTGAGCGATATCGTCGATTTTAATGGCGATCAACCCCGCCTTGCGCGCCACGCGACGCATTTCGCCAATGGCGTTGACCAGGGCGTGGATATCGCCCAGGCCGGTCACGAAATCAGTTGTATCGGCCAGGCTTCGGTTGATGATAATGCCCACGTACATGTTAGGTTCGGTATCGGTGCCGTCCAAGCGGTAGCCCGTGCAGTCGCAAAGCGCGTACGCTCCGGTGACATCCATCACGCGGTACTGCATGTAGTGGAAGTGCCATGTGCCGTTTATCACCATGTCGAGCTCGGCGCGTACGTTGTCGCGGTCCTCGGGATGAACGCGGGCAAGCCACATATCGACCGAGTTAAAAGGGTGCTGGGAGGGCAAGTCAAAATCGCGCACGGCGTTAACCGACCATTGCGATTCGCCCGTATCGAGGTTAAGGATGAACGGATAGCGCGTCTCGGAGCTCATGGAGATCGCTTGGAACACCCGGTCGTTGCAGGGAAGCTGATCGACGATTGGGCGTTGCGGCACATCATTGTCTTTCGGTTGCTGCACACGATGCATAAGCTTATAGCGATACATCTTGCGATCGGCATCCATCGTCATCTGGCGACGTGTGTCGCCAGCAAGTGGATCGACGCGCGAGCAGCCAAAGCTAAAGCTGCCGATCATGGGCACCTTGCCACCTGAGCTCGCCTCGATCAGTCCAGCACGTACCTGCTCCAAGCGCTGCTCGAGTTCGGTCTCGTTTGCGGAGAGCGAGATGAGCACAAACTCGTCTCCACCGATACGGAACAGCATCTCATCGTGTTCCATGGTTTCGGAGAGCGTGCGGCAGATACCCAGAATATAGCGATTGCCTTCGGCGTGGCCAAACCTATCATTGCAATGTTTGAGATGGTCGATGTCAATATAGGCGCAGGTGAAGGGGTCGCCTTTGTGCCAGAGTTGCTCGACGTGACGGTCGAATCCGTTGCGGTTGCCCAAGTTGGTGAGCGGGTCGATATAGGCGTTGCTCTCAAGCAGCCGGCGCTCTTGTTGCAGGATGGCATGCGTCTTTTTCAACTGCTCGCCAATGCCGCGCAACTCTACGGGCAGGGCGGCAACGTCAAGCTCGGCGGTCGAGACGCCATTCGCAAGCCGCTGAAGATAGGCAATAATCGATTGCTCGCCCAGGCGATATGACTCGTTCATGATGGATACCCTCCTTGGACGGAACAGCGGTTTGTATCATATCCCCAATTCGGTTTGAATTGGGGATATAAGTTGGCTAATGGAGGCAAATCCCCCTGCTCGGCGGTGGCGTTTTGCGCGCGAGCGTATCAGTTGTTATTGCCACCATCGAGCAATGCCTCAAAATCCTTCGCCGGCATGGGACGGTAGTAGAGGAAGCCCTGAGCGTAGCGGGCGCCCATTTGTCGTAGCATGTTTGCCTGCTCATTTGTCTCGACGCCTTCAACCACGACGGGCAGATGGAGCGACTGCGCCATCTCGAGCATCGATGACACGATCTGCGCGCTGCGGCCTTGATCGCGGTCGGTGGGCACAAAGGTGCGGTCGAGCTTGATGACGTCGACGTTGACGTTCTTGAGCATCGCGAGCGTGGACTGGCCGGTGCCAAAATCGTCCATGTAGGTCGAGAAGCCACGGGTGTGCAGATCCGCGGTCAGCTTATCCACGGCCTCGGACTCTCCGGTATAGGCGGTCTCGGTGATCTCGATGTGCATGAGTTCGGGCGGCAGGTTGTACTGGGCGGCGAGCGACCCCATATGCTCGGCGACATCGCAGGCAAGAATGTCTACGCGCGACACATTGAGGGAAATCGGAACCACACGAAGTCCTCGATTGAGGCGCTCGCGGAGCCACATGGCGACGCCCTGCCAAACATATTTGTCGAGCGTCACTACAAAGCCTGTCTCTTATACACATCTGACGCTGCCGACGATCGCATAAG
>URCU01000078.1:0-9462 GCA_900546425.1 uncultured Collinsella sp.
CATCTTCTTGCCGGTCTCGTAGAGCGCCTTGCCGTCCTCGAGATAGCCCTCCTGGTCGAAATGCATGATCTCGATCTTCTCGGTTTCCTTCATTTGTCTCTCCTTTCTGGGGTTGTCTTCACATCCCCCATGCCAACGGGCATCAAACCCGCTTACATTCCGTAACACTCGGCCGCTTTGGCCTTAAGCGCATTGACTGATTCTTCGTAGCCCTCTGCCTTGACCTCCATTTGCTTGGAGACGGCATCAAGATACGGGTGCACGTCCCATGACTTCAGACGCTCGGCGATCATTGCCGCAATCGTCTGGAAGAACACCAAATTGGGAATTGCGCTGAGCAGCGGAGCCACCTGAGGCACCGCAACCTCGTGAGCCTTACCCCTGGGATGGGCCGTGAGCAGCACCGTTTTTGTCGTAACGTTCGATAGCGCATCGGCGATATTCGCAAGACGCTCCGACCCCTGCGGATCGTCGACGATAAACACCAGATAGCCCGGAACGATCTGCATCTCGGGACCGTGAATGAACTCCTCGCCCTCGTGATGCATGGCAGGAATCTTGATGGTCTCGCTCAGCTTGAGCGCCGCCTCCTCGGCAACGCCGTAGTTGGGACCGTTGCCGACGACCATGGCGGGCATGTGCTCAGAAAGTTCGAGCATGTGGTCTTGGACATATTCCTCGGCGGTCTTGCACATCACGGCATTGGCCTGGATGGCCTCGCGCAGGTCGTCAAGACGCTGGGCAACGCCCTTGGCGTCAATCGTTCCGCGCGCCTGACCGCCGTAAATACCAAAGAGCACCAGGTACTCAACGAGCACCTCGACGCCCAGAGTCACAAAGTCCACCGACTCGACGCCCACACCGTAGTCAAGAACGATGTCAGTGTGCTCCTTGATGGGCGCCTCGACGTTTGCCGTGAGCGCAACTGCAGCCATATCGTGTGCGCGCATGTAATCGAGCGCCGCAATCGTATTGGTCGAATAGCCACTCTGCGAGACGGCGATGTTGAGCGCATGCTGCGGATAGGTGTGTTCAAAATCGACGAAGGCCTCGGGCGTCACAACGGACACCTGCATTTGCAGGGCATCTTGCAGGTAATCGCGGGCGCAATCGGCGGCATGGCGCGACGAACCCGAAGCAACGATGCGCAGCGCGTCAAAAGAACCGGACTGGAAAATATCAACGAGCTGCGCTACCAGCTCAGACGAACGCTCGAGGTTCTCCCCCATACGCACATGGGCAAGCTGAACGTAATCGAGCATCTTCATCGTCTCACCTCGTAACAAATCATTAGTATTTGATACCAATCACAGTTACAGGTTACGGCTTTTTGATACCTCTTTGTCGATTAATTTATCCCCATCGGCGAACGGTCGATTTTGAGCCCTGTAAGGTTGTATATACAGCTGACCCAACGATCAAAACTGGTTAGTTTCCCAGCCGTTATTCACAAAATACCAGCTAGTACGTATAGGTGTAGCCGCCCGTATCGCCACGATTGAAGGACTTTACATACTCGATAGCCTGACCGCTCGCGTCATAGCTCACGCATTCCAAAAGCAAAACAAGATCGCCCTGTTCCAGTCCAAGGAGGCCGGCATCTCGTGCGCCCAGCGCTTCGATATCGAGCTTTTCCTGTGCCATGGCTGGCTTTCGGCCCAGCATCTCATAGGTCTCGTACAAACTGAAGACCGACACGTCAATATCTTCGATGGTTGGGAACAGCAGGCAGGGAATCAGCGCCGTCTCAATCGATACGGGGCTACCGTTTATGCAGTTCAGGCGTCGAACGGAATAGAGCAGGTCGTCCTCGGCGATGCCAAACAGGTCGGCGTAATATGGCCCCGCATAACGCTTGGAACGCGCGAGAATACGGACGGACGGCTCGCCGCCCGAAGCACGGACCGATTCACGGAAACCGACCGTGCGTTCAAAAAAAGCAGGTACTTTCTGCGCCACAAAGGCACCTTTTCCCCGAACACGGCGAATCTGCCCGCGCCGAACCAGCTCATCGACAGCGCTTCGGATGGTCAAGCGTGTCGTACCAAATTCCTCGGCGAGGTCTTTTTCGGACGGAATCATGGAACCCGTGGGATATATACCGCGCTCGATACGTTCCTCGATGCGGCGTCGAATGCGCATATAAACCGGGGTGGCATCTACTGTTTCAGCCATTGTTCACCTGCCACGCTCCTCATGCCGTTCTCTTCGCCGTTATCGGCAAAGCGGAACTTTGTGGGCAAAATCACCGATTTGCAATGCTCCACAAAACGCATGTCCTTATCAAATTCGATCGAGCTCTCATAGAACACCGGCGTTCCCTCTTCTTGCTGGAGCAGCTCGGCCTCTTCGACGTCCAAACGCGAGATGGAGATATGCTCACGTCCATGCTCAACACGCACGCCACCTTCTTTGAGCAAGACATCGTAAAGGCTCTCACACTCAAAATCGTGTTCGGGAAGCGATGGGCACAGGGACAGGTTAACGTGAGCGGTCTCGATTGACGCCGGCTCGCCCTCAATAAGTCGAACGCGCTGCATGCGGAGCAAGGGAGCGCCTACAGCCACCCCAAGCTTGTCGGCAAGCGCCTCATCCGCCTCGATGGTCCCGGTGGAAACCAGACGAGAAGAGGGGTGCAGGCCGGCAGTCCGTACAGCATCGGAAAAGTTATACGTTTCCTGGAAGATGTTCAACGGCTTGGGAGGACACACATACGTACCCGATCCGCGACGGCTCTCGAGCGTTCCACACGAGATGAGCCGCGTGATACCGGCACGCAACGCCGTACGCGAAACGCCAATCTCTTCGCACAGCACGCGCTCGGCCGGCAGGCGATCGCCGCCGGCAAGCTGATGGTGCTGGATATACCAAAGAATTCCCTCAACAGCACGATCTTTGGGGGGAATTGCATAAGATTCGCCTGCCATTGCACAGACTCCTCATTCAGAAACGTATGCCGCCAAAATTAGGCCAGCCCTCCCATGGCATCAAATTCGGCCTTGATCTTCTCGGCGACATTCCGATACGACTTATATAGACTTGAATCGCGTTTAACTTCGTCGGTCATAACGGGAATCTCTAATTTGGAAACCTCGTCTTTTCCCGTCTGAACCGCCACAACAACGCCCATACCAAGACACATATTACGCTTGGCAGCGTTTATTTTCGCCGCCTTGGCAGGATTTGCCAGGATACGCTGGGCAAATTCCTGTTTAGAGACCGCTTCTTCGGCCTCCGGATCGCCCGCCTCGGCCACTTCGCACTGCAACACGTCCGCATAGTCAAAAATCTTCGGCTCGCCGCCGCGCTGATGTACGGCCCACTTGCGATGCGTGGCATCCTGGTAGATAGCCGGCAAAAACGTAAACCGCGGCGGGTCCAAAATCGTATCCGTGATGGTAAACACATCGGGATCAAAGGCATCCTGCGGGTTTTTCTTCTTGAACAGCCCCATATCAGCCTCCTGTACTAGTATTAAACAACTCAAGCTGAATATAGCACCAATTTCAAGCCGCCGCCTTACCCTATCGGTGCGCGGCGTCTATGGCTCGCCCAGCGGAAGAGTTCACGGACGAGGGCCGGGGTGCCTGCCGGCAAATAGCGGACACTCCGCATGCAATCTATGCAAACAAGCAAGTACGCTTAGCTACATTCGGTAAGCTCGAGCACGCTGTCCTTAACGATAAGCGCCGGCTCCAGAACGACCTCTTCGGCACGTCTACCGCCCCTACCGGCAAGACGCTTGGACATGCAGCCAAAAGCATGCTCCGCAAGGACACCAGGATCCTGCTCGATCGCGGTCAGCGCCGGCTCAAAGAGAACGTCGGCCGCCGAGTTGTCATAGCTTACGACCGAGATATCGCCTGGGATGCTCTTCCCCATCTCGTGCAAGCGCTTGAGCAGACCGAGGGCAATGTTATCCGAGCTTGCGAACACGGCGGTGGCGTCAGTTGCGAGCACCGCCTCCGAGGCCTCGTAGGCACTCGGAATGTAGTACTCGCTCTCAAACTCCAAACGCGCGTCGATCGGCAGGCCAACCTCGCGCAGCGCACGCTCGTAGCCGGCAAGACGCTTACGACCCGTATTGGAACGGCGCGCATTAACCAAGCAGGCAATGCGACGGTGGCCCCGCTCGATCAGGTAGCGGGTGGCCATGTAGCCACCCATCTCGTGGTCGAACATCACCTTGTCGCACTCGAGCCCCTCAATGGCACGGTCGACCATTACCGCCGGGATGGGTAGATGGCTGACCTCTTCGCGCAGGGCGCGGTCGTCAGAGAACTCGTCGCCTACCACCAAAAAGACGCCATCGACGCCGCGCGTCACCAGCTGGCGCAGCAGTTCCAAATCGTCATCGGCGCTTCCGCCCGAGCTGGTAATAAAGAGCGCGTAGCCGTCCTCGCGGCAGCGCTTTTCCAAGCTGCCGGCAAGCGAGGCAAAAAAGCGGCTCTCGATATTGGGAACGATAAGGCCCAGTGTGCGCGACTCGCGCATGACCAGGCTGCGCGCGATCTGGTTAGGAACATAGTGGTTGCGCGCCGCGACCTCCTTGATGCGCTTGCGGTTTTCTTCCGAGATGCGACAGGGCCGATTATTGAGAACAAGCGAGACCGACGAAGGGGAAAGCCCCACCTCCTGGGCGATCTGCTTGAGGGTGACTTTGTTGGCCATCTCGCTCCTTCCGGGTTTACGCGCAATCTCTTGAAAGTATAGCGACTGCCCCTCTACCTCGGTGATAAACACTTTACCAATCCGGTGGACGGCTGTTTTATCGCCGTCAGCGCACCAAATCCATCCGGGTGGGGTATATTGCATTCGATTAATGAAAACGACCACCATAAGGCGGATATTCGTATGCACGAGAATGACTTTTTTAACGAGGACCTGCTCTGCGCGCTCGCCGGTGTTGCCGGCGAGGACAACGTGCTCATGAGCGAGCCCATGCGCGAGCACACCACGTTTAAGATCGGCGGCCCGGCCGATGTCTTTGTCACGCCCGATACCGAGCAGGGACTCGTCGCCACGCTCGATACCTGTTATCGCTGCGATCTGCCGCTCACCATCGTGGGCAACGGCTCCGACCTGCTCGTCGGTGACAAAGGCATCCGCGGCGTCGTCGTAGCACTGGGCGAAGGCCTCTCCGACATCACCGTCGACGGCACGCATGTTACGGCAGCAGCCGGCGCCTTGCTTTCCGATGTCGCCGCGGCTGCCGCCGAAGCCTGCCTTACCGGCATGGAGCCCCTCTCGGGCATCCCCGGCTCGGTCGGCGGCGCCTGCTATATGAACGCCGGCGCCTACGGCGCCTGCATGGCCGATGTTTTGGAGTCCGTGCGCGTCTATAAGCCCGCCCGCGTGCTCGACGACGGCACCCGCGGCAGCGGCAATATCATTGAGTTCGATGTCGACGAGCTTAACCTGGGCTATCGCAAGAGCCGCATCGCCGACGACGGCTTTATCGTGCTCTCTGCCACCTTTCACCTCGCCCCGGGCAACGCCGCGATGATCAAGGCCGACATGGACGACTACCGCCAGCGCCGCGAGGACAAGCAGCCGCTCGACATGCCGAGCGCCGGCTCCACTTTCAAACGCCCCGAGGGCTACTTTGCCGGCAAGCTCATCATGGATGCCGGTCTGCGCGGCCATGCTGTCGGCGGCGCGCAGGTGAGCGAAAAACACTGCGGCTTCATCGTCAACGCCAACCACGCCACCGCCGCCGACGTCGACGAACTCATCCGCCACATCCAAGCCAAAGTCAAAGAGCAATTCGGCGTAGACCTACAACCCGAAGTCCACCGAGTAGGCGAATTCCTATAAAAAGAAGGCCCCGAAAGGGGCCTTCACTTTCTTTAATTCAGACAACCAGTCCGGTGAGTCGCGCCTTGAACCCGGAAGGTCCGGGGCTGCGGGCGAGGCATAAGGTTGGTCGCGAGTTCCGCACGCAAAGAAGGCCACTTAATGTGGCCTTCGTCTTGCGCAGGACTGTAGAGCAGGCAACCTTATGCCTCGCCCGCAGCCCCGGACCAACTTACTTCAAACTGCACCTACGACAGCGCAATACCGCCAAGCCAGCCCCAGCGCACGCCAGAGCCAGTGCCGTAGAACCCAATGAACGAGTCAAGCGACCTCGACGTGATGGCGCCCTCGTTGCTCATAACGATGCCGCCGCCAACATAGATGCCCACGTGTCCGTACAGCAGACCCGGCGTACCGGTGCCGCTGTGCGACGAGTCGGCCACGATCATGCCCACCTGCAGCGCCGAACGATTGGAGCTGTAGCACCAGGCATTAAACATGTCGCACGCATTGCCGCCAAAGTAGCCCACGCCGGCGTTACGGAACACGTTGGTAACCCACGCCGCGCACCAATTCTGACCCGGCGAAGGCGTGGAGTAGCACGCGTTGACGACGGCCTGTTGCTTGCCCGAGCCGGCATTCTGCTGCGGAGTTCCGGGCGCATACGATCCGCCACCCGAGCTTGAACCACCCGAGTAGGAATTGTTCTTGTTTGCGGCAGCCGCGGCAGCGGCAGCCTTCTTGGCAGCCTCCTCGGCCTGAGCGGCAGCAAGAATCTCGGAATCGCGCTGGGCCATGAGCTCCTTGACATCGTCGGAGAGGCCGTTCAGAACCGTCTGGACCTCCTGCTGCTTGGCCTGCATGTCCTGCATCTGAGCAGTCTGCTGGTCCTTGAGCTTCTCCAAGTCGGCTTTTTGCGACTCGAGCTCGGACTTCTGTGTATCGAGCTCTTTCTGGATGGTCTGGATGTCCTCGATGGCGTCACGGTCGCTCTTGTTGATCTTCTCGACGTAATGCGCGTTGGCGACGAGCTCCTCAAACGAGCCAGAAGCGAGCAGCAACGACAGGATATTGGTACCGCCCGACTTGTAGCTTGCCGCCACGCGATCGGAAAGGTCGTTACGCTTCTTCTTGAGCTCCGATTTCTTGGTGTCGATCTGCTCCTGAGTGTCGTCGATCTGACCCTGTACGCCTTCGATATCGTTGAGGGTCTGGGCATTCTTGTTGGCGAGCGCCGCGTACTCATTGGCAATGCTGTCGAGCTGAGCCTGGACCTCGTCGAGCTGGGCCTGGGCGGCATTCAGTTTGTCGGTGGTTTCTTGGCTGGCCTCAGCCGCATGGGCGCGGGCGGGCAGGCCAAAAAGAACAGCCGCGGAAGCGGCGCCGAAAAGAGCCTTAAGGGCAGTGCGGCGCGAAAGCTCCTGCGTAAAGATGGAATCGTTGTTCGGTGACATATGTACTCCGTTACATGCTTATTTATATGTCGCTCAACTCAAACATATTAACGCACATCGCGCTTGTCCCAACTATTTCCACGAACGGCTGGAAAAGCATGGTCAGCGGCTCGCAAATACGTCCCACACTAAAGGTAAGAATTATGCAAATAACACCCTATGAGTACGTTAACATCATTCCTCTGGTTTTCCTGACCCGCGTGTTTTGGGCGCGCCCAGCTGCGCTATACTCCCCTCAAGAAGTGTTCCTGATTCGATAGGAGACTACATGTCCAAAGCACTCGACCCCAAAGACACCTGCGTCCTCGTTACCGGCGGCGCCGGCTTTATCGGCTCGCACACCGTCGTTCAGCTGCTCGAGGGTGGCTACCAGGTTGTCGTCGTCGATGACCTCTCCAACTCCAGCGCCGTTGCCATCGACCGCGTCAAGACCATCGTGGGCGACGAGGCCGCCAAGAACCTCACCTTCTACGAGGCCAACGTGCTCGACCGCGATGCGATGAACAAGATCTTCGATACCCACCAGATCGACCGCGTCATCCACTTCGCCGGCTTTAAGGCCGTTGGCGAGTCGGTGGGCAAGCCCGTCGAGTACTACCACAACAATATCGAGAACACCCTGGTGCTCATCGATGTCATGCGCAACCACGGTTGCAAGTCCATCATCTTCTCGAGTTCTTCGACCGTCTACGGCGATCCGGACAATCCGCCCGTCACCGAAGAGGACCCAAAGAAGCCCGCGACCAACCCCTATGGTTGGACCAAGTGGATGATTGAGCAGATCCTCATGGACGTCCACACCGCCGACCCCGAGTGGGACGTCGTGCTGCTCCGTTACTTCAATCCCATCGGTGCCCATCCGTCGGGCCTGATCGGCGAGGACCCCAAGGGCATCCCCAACAACCTGGTGCCCTACGTCGCCCAGGTCGCCGTCGGTAAGCTCGAGGCCGTTCAGGTCTTTGGCAACGACTACCCCACCCCCGACGGCACCGGCGTGCGCGACTACATCCACGTGTGCGACCTGGCATCTGGTCACGTTGCCGCCCTCAACTGGATGAACGGCAAGACCGGCGTCGAGATCTTTAACCTGGGCACCGGCACCGGCACCTCGGTACTCGAGGTCGTCGCCGCCTTCTCCAAGGCCTGCGGCAAGGAGCTGCCCTACGTGATTCGCGAGCGCCGTGCCGGCGATATCGCCGCCAACTGGTGCGATGCCTCCAAGGCCGAGCGCATGATGGGCTGGAAGGCCCAGTACGACATCGCGGACATGTGCCGCGACAGCTGGAATTGGCAGAGCCATAACCCCAACGGCTTCGCCGACGCCGAGTAGCAAAAACCTACATACCGCTCTTGCCCCGATCTCACGTTGTGAGGTCGGGGCTTTTTCATGGCATGTAACCATTCGCCGAAAATCGACCAACTTTTTTATCTTGCCTGTACATGTTTAAACAACATGTTTTACAATAAGCGTATCGAATCAGAACATCGGAGGCGGACTGCACACCCATCTGCAGGCCGATCCCACAACAAGAAGGTTGGTGAGCACATCCATGGAGCGTGCAAGCGGTGTTCTCATGCCCATCTCGTCCCTGCCCGGACCGTACGGAATCGGCGGCTTTGGCTGGAATGCCTACGACTTTGTCGATTTTCTTGCCTCGTGCAAACAACATTACTGGCAGATTCTGCCCCTTACGACGACGAGCTATGGCGACTCGCCCTATCAGTCGTTCTCGGCCCGTGCGGGCAACCCCAATTTCATCGACTTTGCCGAGCTTATCGAGGCCGGCTATCTGGAGCAGTGCGATATCGACGGCGTGTACCTGGGCTCCGACCCCAGCAATGTCGACTATGGTGCCATCTTTGGTGGCCGTCGTCAGATTCTCGACCGCGCCGCCGAGCGCTTTGCCGCCGACAAGCCAGCCGACTTCGACGACTTTGTCCAAGCAAACGAAGACTGGCTCATCCCCTACTGCGAGTTCATGACCGTCAAGGAGGAGTGCGGTCTCAAGGCATTTTGGGAGTGGCCCGAGGAGCTCCGTACCCGCGGTGAGGCTTCTGCCAAGGTCTGCGCCGCCCATCCCGCGCGCATGCTCTACCACCAGATGACGCAGTACTTCTTCGATCGTCAGTGGAGTCGCCTCAAGGCCTATGCCAACGAGCGCGACATCCTCATCATCGGCGACCTGCCCATCTATGTCTCGCGCGACTCCGT
>URCU01000079.1:0-9422 GCA_900546425.1 uncultured Collinsella sp.
AGCTTGACGGGCTTGCCGCAGCGGGCGTCGCCCGAGACGTCGAGCGACTCGAGGGACCAATTA
The DNA here is from genome assembly GCA_900546425.1 of uncultured Collinsella sp. GTDB lineage: Bacteria > Actinomycetota > Coriobacteriia > Coriobacteriales > Coriobacteriaceae > Collinsella. The sequence goes on from URCU01000079.1 coordinate 64, forward strand.
ACAACCTTATATTCAGAAGTGCTCGTTATATAGCCATTAGAGTCGATAACGTCTGCGTAAATCTCATAATTGCCGGCTTTCGGTAAAGTCCAAGAAACCGACGGTTTCGTCAAATCTTGTCCGATAATACCCCAGTTATCGTCAGACCAGTCCATACCAGACTTATGCCAAACGAACTTGTATTTAAGCCCATCGGTTTTACCGACCACATTCACGCCGATATTAATAGACGTACCAGCCCTTCCCATATCCTCCGAGAACGAAATCCCATCTATGGAGTAAGGATGCGGGAATTGAGCAATGATAGCAGCAGCGTCAGCCTCTCCAAGACGACGGCAACCATCATCCGAGAAATAGTTGGAAACATCACCGTAATTCGAGATAAAGCCATGTTCGATAAGAATGCCGGGAATTCCCTGCTCGCGAGCGCAACGGATAACGGCGAACTCGTCGCCAACTTTCATTTGAAATACGCCGCGGTATGTTAATCCCATAGCAGCAAGGTTGTTCATGACCTTGTTGGCAAGCTCAAACGAAACCTGTGTGTAGTCGGTGCCATTTACGGTAGGAGCATAAACTTCAGCGCCGTGAGCTCCAGAAGGACCAGAGTTGATATGGAAGCTAACAAAGGCCTGCGCTCCCTGATCTATGCAGCGCTGTACGCGATAAAGGAAATCATTGCTGGGATAGTAGCCGGATTGCTGGCGGGCAAGAACGATCTTAAAGCCGTAAGCTTCAAGTTTATTTTTACAGGCTGTCATGATCTTCCAGGTAAGGTCGGCTTCACTCTTGCCATTTCCCAGCGCGCCGGAATCAACTCCGCCATGGCCGGCATCAAGTGCAATTACCCCAACATTGCGCGCGGAGCGCTCAGCGTAGGTAGATATGCCATCAGGCGAATCAGCGCATTCCAACGCCTGCTGGATCGATTGGGCCTCAACAGCATTGCCATCGCCGTCTGCATAGTAAACAGAAGTGGCCTCAGGATTCATGGAGGTATCGATAACCGTAAACGAATAATCCCTGTCAGAGAGATTCGCTACATGTTTAGTGCCATCACCCTGCAAAACGTAGGTTATCGAAGTCAGAAAATAAGTATTGGATTTCAACGTCGAGCCAAATACAAAAGCAGCCGAATTGCCAGCTGATTCAGATGCATCCGTGGTTCCCCTTACTCCATTCGCACTTACATAGTTAAGCGTTGCAGAAGCAAGGGTATCGCCGTCATCGGGAGTAGCAAAGGCGACAACTTGATCAGTCCCGCCGGGAAGACTCGGGTAGGCCAGATAGACATATTGAAAAGAAGAATCAACCGATTCGACCTCGTGTTCGGACGCGGAAACATCTACGTTGAAACCCTCATCCTCTGATTCCGTAGCATCCACTGGCAGAGACTGATCAACGACCATGTCTTCACCGTCGATGGAACTCTCGTCACGCGAGGCCACGCTGTCATCTACGGGCACAGCACCCGACGTAACATCCATAGATTGCACATTATTCGCAGCATAAGCAGCAGTTACAGGACCCATCAAAGATGAGGCCGCCAAAAGTGTAGCCATAGAAAAAGCAGCTGAGGCACGCAACGCGTTTTTCATATCGAATCCCCCGTCACTAATAATTGTTAGTTAAGAGTAATTATCTAACAATCAGTCTCACATCGGAAGTTCAGTTACTTAAAGCGCGGGGATTGTTCATTCAATAGACTATCCAATTCAGCCGGCAACCGCCCCAGCAATGCAAACACCAGGTATAGTGAGATTCATTCAACGCCACCGGTCTTAGGAGGCTTCATAGCGGCCACCGCAGCGACCTTGAACTTAACCCGCTTCAAAACGGAGGCCTTAGTGACCATCGTCTTGATTGATACGATTTCAAGCTTTTCCACGGGTTCAAATCCGTTTCGGGCACGGAGGCAGGATTCGTGTTGTCAGGCAGCACAGCACCCAAGCCAACGCTTGCACCCGGATTGGTCTCCCCACCGGCGCCTTAGCATCCATGTTGCCGGACTTTGGCGCCACTCCGCACTAAAACGAGAAGTACTCACTGTCGGAGGATAGGTTCGGCCCCAGCCACGGATCGCCCGTCAAGAAGAACTCCGGCCAGCGCTGCATGAACAGCGCCTGTTCGCGCTTCCAACGGCGCAGCTTTTCCTCGTTGGCCTCTTCCCTGCCGCGCGAGGTGAACTCGTAGTGGTACAGCTCGGCATAGGGCGTAAAGATGGTGCGGTAGCCCGCCTCCCACACGCGCAGGCAAAAGTCCGCATCGTTAAAGCCGACGGCGAATTCCTCGTTGTAGCCTCCGACCTGCTCAAATACGTCGCGTCGGACCATCTGGCAGGCACCTGTTACGGCGCTAAAGTTACCCGGACGTACGGCGCGGGCAAGATAGCCCTCGCGCTTTGCCGAGAAATCCTGGTTGGCATGAGCAAGTGCACCACGCACGCCAACCACAATGCCAGCGTGTTGCACCAGACAATCGGCAAAGTAGAGTTTGGCGCCCACCACACCCGCATCGGGACGTTGCAGATAGCCCATCATCTCTTCGATAAAGTCGGGGCTTATGACCTCGGTATCGTTGTTCAGCAGCAGTAGATAGTCGCCCTTGGCATGCTCTACGCCAAAGTTGACGATCTGGGAGTAATTGAACTCGCCCGGCCAGTACACAACGCGTGCGTTACCTTTGCCTTCAGATACTGCGGCCACGCGCTCCGGCAGGGTTTCGTAATACGCAAACGTCTCCGGATCTTCACTGTTGTTCTCCACCAAGACGATCTCGTAGTTGGCATACGTGGCCTTCTGGGCGATCGACATCACACAGGCGTCGAGCGTCTCGACGTGGTCCTTGGTGGGAATCACAATGCTCACCAGCGGCGCAGACTCCGGCAGCGCATAACGCATGCGATAGACAAACGGCGTCTCGGTCTCCTCGACCGTTCCGTGAACGCCAAGCGAGTCAAAGTGGCGCTGCAGCGCCAAACGACCAGCTTCAATGGCATACGGCTTGCTATCGGCAGAACCGTCAGCGGTGGAACCGGGGTGCACACGCCAGTGATACAACACGTGGGCAATATGCTCAAACCGTGCGCCCGATGCAAGGCAGCGAAGCGTCAGGTCGTAATCCTGGGCACCCGCAACGTCTTCTGGGGACGTGCCAATGTGATCGATAAGCGCCTTCTCCACCATCAGAAAATGCGTCACACAGTTATGGCTATAGAGCAGGTCGATGTTAAGCCGCGTCTTAAATACTGGCTGACCCCACTCCCCCGTTTTCTGGAACATGTCCTCGTCGCAGAACAAGACCTGGGGACGCTCGCCCTCGGCAGCCTTGTTCAGCGCGGCAACATAGTGGAATAACGCGTCCGGTTCCAGAATGTCGTCATGGTCCAAGAACGCGATGTAGCCGCCCGTCGCTTGCTTGATACCTGCGTTGGTGTTGACCACAATGCCGCCGTTGCCGGGAAGCTCAATGCGACGGATGCGCTCGTCGTTGGCACCTGCCGCAAGGGTGGCCACCGCGTCCCATTCGGGCGAGGCGTCCATAAGCAGCAATTCCCAGTTGTCATAACTCTGGGCTAGCACCGAGTCCAGCAGCTCGCGCAGGAAGACCCGATCAGTCTTGTAGCACGGCACCACAATACTCATGAGCGGCCTGTAGGCGAATGCCGCCGCGGCGACGCGCTGACACGTCAAGTCGCCCGGCTTTGCGCGATGTTGATCAAACCAGCGTCGATAAGCGGCGTCGTCTGCACGCGCATCCTTCATGCGGTTCCAGCTATCGTCAACCATGCCGTTGTACAGGCGACCATCCATGGCGCAAAAACCGCTTTGGATCTGGCCCGTGGGATCAGCCGCAATCACGACAAAATCGCGTATATCCTGAGGCATCTCAACGCTCAGATACGTTTTATTGACGCGACATCCGTTCTGCTGGAGAACATCGACCTGCGACTCAAACACATGCACGGTGGCATCAATCGCGTTCATATGCGTATCGAAGATCTGGAGCTCAGGGACGCACTGGGGATCTCCCGCCCACTTGACCTCATAGCGCCAGACGGCGCCCTCATCTGCCAGTAAATAACGAACGGCATCGATCTCGTATCGACCGCAGCACTCGCCGCGTTGCGCATCGCGAACGAGTGCGCACATCGCAGGCTTTGCTTTGTAGTTAATCTTGGATTCAAGCTTGGCAATACGACTATCAAGGTGAATAGAGCCCAGTCTTTTACCGCCGGACGCAAATGAGATGTCAATCGTAGAGCCGTCCAAAAACGGAAGCACCAAGACGACGAGTTCGCGCTCATAATCGGCAACGGAGGGACAAAGCGCCAGCACGCGACCATGATCGACCGTAAGTGCCAAAGACGGCACGCAAACGCCATTGGTCGTCGCATGAGCAAAGGCCTGGGAACCCTCCTGCTCAATAAGCCCCGCGATATCCTGGCCGACAAAGCGAAGCAGGACGAACAGACGACCCTGACTGCGGCAAAGCGCCAAACGCTTGATACTCATCTACACTTCTCGCTTTCCCAGAGCGTTCGCAGCCATGCGCTTGCACGCGCCCAAGCGCCCAAACCTCAAGACGTCGTAATCGAACATGAGTTTTTTGCACGAACGAGCAGCAGGCGCCTTACCGACAAGTGCCGCACGCACCAGAGCGGCAACAGAAGAAGCGCATTGTGCGAGCGCAGCATCACTGCCCACGGCAGAACCGTCAAGCGCCGCGGCGACGGCAGCAAACACCTTGCCGCAACCCGAGCTCAGCAGCCTGAGTGCATCGTACAGTACCAGATCACACAGGAAGTACGCCAGGTCATCGGCATGCTGAGCATCGAGCCCATCACGGTGCCAATCGGCCAGCACCGCGGAGTATATCTTCACGTGCTCCAGCAAACGCGTCTCGTCGTCATAGCGCATGGTGTCCATGAGCGAACCTTTGCGTGCCACGCGATACTCGTACAGCTTGTTCGATATAAGCGCAGTCTTGCGCGAACGACCATAGACGGCAAAATCAAAGACCTGATCCTCGCCATACTTAACGGTTTCGTCGAACACAACCCCGTTGCCCAGCAAAAAAGCGCGCTTACAAGCAGTGCGCCATGCAAAGGGGCGAGACGCTTCCTTAAACAGCAGGTCAGAGCTATAGCCTTCAAACGACACATCGCGCGGGCTCAGCACATAGTTAAGCCACGGATACCCCGCCTCCAACGGATACGGGTTCGCGCCAAAGGTCAAAACGTCGCAATCCTCACGCTCAAAGGCATCGACGATTACACGGCACGCATCGGGCGTAAAGCGGTCGTCGGAATCCAAGAACGCGACGATAGGAGCCGAGGACGCAGCGATACCCGCATTGCGGGCGCTCGACAAACCGCCGTTGGGTTTATCGACAAGCTTAAAGCGCGCGTCCTTTTTGCAATAGGCAGCGGCGATGTCGCGCGACCCATCCGGCGAGCCATCGTTAACCAGCACGCCTTCCCAATCGGACATATCCTGTGCAAGCAGGGAGTCCAGGCACCAGGCCAGACACTCCTCCACCTTGTAGATGGCAACGACGACGGAAATCTTGGGGGTAGCCATAGTCACGCGCTCCTACTGTGCGGCCGGCACGTCATCGGGATGCGGGTTATCGCCGTAGGCACGCTGATACGTCAGCACACGCCAGACCAGCGGCAGGCCGCCGATCTTAAAGTAGTGTTTAAACGTATTGAGCTTGCCCGGCTTCTTAAAATCAAAGCGCGAATCGATATAGGCACGGGGCGATTTGACCATCAAACGCAGGTCGGTCTCGCCGCGTGGGTCGAAGAGTGACAGGTCAAAGCGACCGGCATCCCAATCAGCCTTAAGCTCGGGAGACGCCTTCTCCCAAAACTGCTCGCGCAACTCATCGACCAGACGCTCATCATTCCAGCGGTACGTATCGACCTTCATGCGCATTAAAATGCCCTGAAGCCGAGCCTTAAGCTCGGGGCGTTGATCCAAAAAGCGCTGCATCTCGGCATATTCGTCGCACACGCAAAACACCTTGTTGGGCGAATTAACAGAGCTCTTCTCGTTATCCTGGCGATAGCACAAAATGGGATCCGCAATAAACGCAGCACGCTCGGCGCACGCCCAGACCTTAAAGTTAAAACCCGCATCCTGATACGATGCACCCGGCGTGGGAAGGAACCGAATCTGATTGTCGTTGAGGAACTCGCGCCGATAGATGGCAGACCAAATGGAAGGCTTGCGGTAGAAGATACCCGGACGATCGGCGGGGCGATACGCCGCACCCGTCATATACTCGTCGATAATTCCAAACAGCTCGCGGCGCTCGCTGGGCGTGGACCAGTAGAGGTAGAAGTCGCCTTTAACAACATCGGCGTGCTCGGCGTCAGCCTTGGCAACCAGCTTTTGAAGCGAATCCTCGAACATAAAGTCATCGGACTCCAAAATGCCTACGTACTCGCCACGCGCCATCTCCAGGCCGCGGTTCATCGAATCGCCGTAGCCGCTGTTAGCCTTGTCGATCATCTTGACGCGCTCATCGCGCTCCATGTACTCGCGGATGATATCCGGCGAGCTATCGGTAGAGCCATCGTTGATGCAGATGATCTCGATGTCCTTGAGTGTCTGTGCAACGGCAGAATCGAGGCACTCGCGCAGGTAGCGCTCAACATTGCAGATGGGAACAAGCAGCGAAACTTTAGGGGTATCAGAGTTCTGCAAGAGAACCTCCTGTTGAATAGCGTGAAACAGGGTTATTTTAGCAGCGAAGCAACGGCGCACGGCAGCGCCTAGAATTAGATAAAGCGCTCCAGGCAGGCCTTGAGACCACGGGTCGAAAGATAGAACAGTGTGGCGTCTGCCATCGAAACGCCCGAGGTCGCCGCAACGAGCTTATGGGCAACACGGCGAACGGCGCCCTTGGCAGGCATATCCGCCCACTCCGTTCCCAAAAACGTCGTGAAATCCATATTGACGCGACCGGCCATCCGATGGAAACCATCGGCGTCCAGACGCGCCAAGTCAAACACAATAAGGTCTAGGAACCAAGTGATCAGCTCGCCGGGGCACAGATCCAAAAGGCCGTAACCCGCCCAGTCCTCCAAAACTTCCTCGAGCATCCTCATGTGGGCATCGAGCTTTTTGGCGCGGGCCTCGGCGCTGTTGAACTCGTGCGTAGCCGAGTCGTTCTCCATCACGTAGTGGTAGAACTTGTCCGGCATGACGACGGTCTTGCGGGCAAGCGCATAGGCCGCAAATTGGAATACGACATCCTCGCCCAAGGCCAAGCCGGGAGCAAAGCGAATGCCTTCGCGATTGAGCAGTTCGCGCGAAAAAGCCGCGCGGCATGCATAGGGCTGTGCGTTTGCGTGGAACAGCAACTGGGGATCTCGTGCGCCAAAGGTGCCCGCTTTGGGGCTCATGAGTTGTTGGACGCGTTTAGGTGCGGCGTCGGACGGCTCGCAAACGCCACCGAATACGGCGACCTCGGCATCCAACGACTCCATGGCCTGCAGCACGCGCTCCGCCGTTTGGGCGTCGATGTAATCATCGGCGTCTACAAAGAAAACCACCTCGCCCTTGGCGGCATCGATTCCGGCATTTCGAGCGCACGAGACGCCCGCGTTTTCCTGGTCAATCACCAGCACACGGTCGTCGGTCTGCGCAATTTGACGCAAGACGCCCAGCGAATCGTCAGCCGAACCGTCGTTGACGCAGACAACCTGAATCGAGCGCTCAGACTGGGCCAGCAGCGAATCGAGGCATCGCTGAACCGAGTTTGCGGAGTTGTATACGGGAACGACAATGGTCGCTTTGGGGCTCGTGACTTCTCCCATACCGACCTACCCCCTCAGCGATTCGATGAGGAAGGCGGCAAGTACGCCGGGGCCTCCAACCGATGCGTAGTATTTGGCGCGCCCCAAGGCACCATCCGTCGCAAAACTCGTATGCTCGTCAACCCAGCCCTCAGGATCTTTAAGGATGGCAGCGAGATTCGCACGCTTCCACGGCTTAAGATCGTCCAGCGAAAACTCCCCGGCGTCCAAGGCCGCTTGGAACTCCTTGGCCATCTGCACCAGGAACTCCTTATAGAACTTAGGCGCCAAGCGCACATAGTTCCACATATACGAATCGTACTTAATGAGCTGATTGAACTTGAGCATGCGCGCGACGTCATCACTTGCGTGGTCGCGGGCATATTCCTCTCTGATCCAACGCTCAATCTCGGCATACTCGGCATTGACGCAAAAGACCTTGGCCGAAGAATTGACCGAGGAGCTCTCGTTGTCCTGACGATACGAAAGCACGGCATCGTGCAGGTAAACAGCCTTGTCGGCGCATGCGATCACCTTAAAGGCAAACGACGTGTCCTGAAAGGATGCCCCCGGAGTCGGCAAGAACTTGATGTCATTGTGCTCGAGAAAATCACGGCGGTACACAGCCGACCAAATCGACGGCTTTTGCTTAAAGAACTGCGTCGTGTCGCTCGGGTGCACCGGCTTGCCGCAGTCCTTGGACTTAAACATCTCGTGCAGCGAGCGGCGCTCCTCGGGCTTAGACCAGTAAAAATCAAAATTCGCCTTCGCAAAATCGGCGTCAAAGCGCTCGGCCGCTGCCACAAGTTTCTCCAGCGCATCGGGCGCCATGAAGTCATCGGACTCCAGAATGCCCACGTACTTGCCGCGCGCCATCTCGAGCCCGTGGTTCATAGAGTCGCCGTAACCGCTGTTGGCCTTATCGATCATCTTCACACGCGCATCGTGTTCCATGTACTCGCGAATAATCGCCGGCGAGTTATCGGTAGAGCCGTCGTTGATACAGATGATCTCGATGTCCTCGAGCGTCTGCGCCACAGCGGAATCGAGGCACTCGCGCAGGTAGCGCTCAACGTTGTAGATGGGAATAAGCAGCGACAGGACGGGGCTGCCAGAGGAATTAGTAGACAATTATGCTCCTTAGGAATTACCTGCCGTTAATGGTATCAAAGGGTCGTCCCGCCCGCGGACGTTTATATAATCTATGGAGCCCGCAGAGGCAAACCGATACGAAAGGACGCCATGCGGCCCAAAGCCGCACACAACATATCCATCGAGGCGCTACGCTTAATCGCGGTCGCTGAAACGCTCGTACTCTCAAGCAGCTATCAGCACATCAATGTTACGTATAGCAGTCACCTCGCCCGTGGCAGGTTCCTGCGTTTTATTCAAACCTTGCTAACATGGCGCAGCGACCCTTTACAATAGGTGCCGTCCTACGGACGCATTCGATAGCTTCCGCGCAGTGCTCGCCCGCCGCGCGTGAAAGGATATATTCCCCATGACTTCCACCCTCTGTCTCTTATACACATCTCCGAGCCCACGAGACGCG
>URCU01000080.1:0-9342 GCA_900546425.1 uncultured Collinsella sp.
CGCGTCTCGTGGGCTCGGAGATGTGTATAAGAGACAGGGCGAGGCATGACCAGAAGGTCAATGCCTTGCCTTTTTCATGCCAACTTGTTCGCCCTGGGCGGCGCTCGCTGTCCGTCCTCTACCTGCGGCGTTGCCTTGCTCCGGATGGGTAGTCATTGGGGACGTTCTTAAACGACTAGTCAAACAAGAACGTCCCCAATGACTAGTCGTTTAAGAACGTCCCCAATGACTACTCACTTAAGCCCCGGGAGGCGGGTGTAGGGGAATGAGCGCTCTAGGAATTCGGAGCAGCGGGCGTAATCTTTGGCGAAGTAGCTGCTGTAGAGCGAATCGAGCACGTATTGCACGGCGATGTGGCTTGCGAACTGCGTGATGCGATGCGTCATGCTCTCGTGGTCACTCACCGTAAGGTAGGCGGCAAAGCCGGGGTGAATGCGAGCGCAATAAGGTGTGCCGATGACGATGACCGGGACATGCCGACTGCTGAGGATTGGCAAGATGTCCTTGAGGTTGGGGGCAAGGCCGCTGTAGGAGATGACGATTGCCGCATGGTCGGGACCCGAGGCGAGGGCCGTTCGCACCTGGGCCTCGCCACCGTTGTGGCACGTCGCGCTTTTACCGGCGGAGAGTAGACGATCGCGGAACATTCCCGCTGGATAGAGGTTGTGCGAGCCCGTGTAGATGTCCACGGTGCCGGCGCGCATGATAAGCTTGGCGGCGTGGTCGAGCTGCACGGGGTCGAGCAGCTCCTGCGTCTCGGCCAGCGTGGTCTGGTAGAGTCCTTCCATGCGCTCCATAACCTGCGCAGGGGTGGACGTGGCGTCGAAGGGAAAGTTGATGTCCACGTCGCGTCGGTTGCCCGATTCGGTTGCCAGGCGGATGAGCTCGACCTTGAGATCTTTGAAGCCCTCGAGGCCGAGCTTTTTGCAAAAACGGTGGACGCTCGCAACAGAAACATTGGTGCGCGCGGCAAATTCCTTAATAGAAAGTCCGCGGATGTCCTCGCCCATGGCAAGGGCCGAGATGCCGAGCTGTTGCTCGGTAGGGGTAAGGCCCCGTGCCTCGGAAATCTTGCGTTTGATATCCATACGAACTCCCACACTCAACAAACCTGCCAAAAAAGACAGGTTTATTTTGGCACGTTTCGGTCGGTATCAGGAAGTATCAGGGACGGGGCGGCGGCGGTCCGTGGGCGCGAAAAGAAGTGTCGGGTTTGGCGCGCCCGCTTCCGCCCGTCCCGTGCGCAGGCGATACTCAGCTTATCGACCCGCGATGCAAAGGAGATGCTCATGGCAAACATCAAGTTCCCCGAGGGCTTCTATTGGGGTGGCGCCACCGCCGCCAACCAGTTTGAGGGCGCTTGGAACGTGGACGGCCGCGGTCCTTCCGTCGACGACCACTTCCTGGGCGGCAGCTACAAGGAGCCGCGCCAGATCACGATCGACATCGACCCCGACCGTTTCTACCCCAACCATGACGGCATCGATTTCTACCATCACTACGAGGAGGACATCGCGCTGTTCGCCGAGATGGGCTTCAACATGTTCCGCATGTCCATCTCTTGGAGCCGTATCTTCCCCAACGGCGACGATGCTGAGCCCAACGAGGCCGGCCTCGCCTTCTACGATCGCGTTTTCGACTGCCTGCGCGCCCACAACATCGAGCCGCTCGTGACCCTCTCGCACTACGAGATGCCCTATCACCTGGTCGAGAAGTACAACGGCTGGGCGAGCCGCGAGCTCATCGGCTTCTTTGAGAAGTACTGCCAGACCGTCTTCGACCGTTACCAGGACAAGGTCAAGTTCTGGTTCACCTTCAACGAGATCAACTGCGGTACTCAGGACATGGGCAACCTCTTTGAGACCAGCATGATTCAGGGCTTCGAGGGCCCGGCTTCGGCGGTCCACACCACGCCGCAGGCCCGTATGCAGGCGCTGCATCACCAGTTTGTCGCCAGCGGCCGCGTCGTGCGCTATGCCCACGAGCATTACCCGCAGTTTAAGATGGGCAACATGGACTGCTTCATCCTCTCCTATGCCGCCACGTGCGATCCGGCCGACGTGTTCGCCACGCAGCAGGAGATGAACGCCATGAACTGGTACTGCTCCGACGTGCAGGTGCGCGGAAAGTACCCGTTCTATGCCAAGCGCTTCTGGGCCGAGAACGATGTTGAGCTTGTGATGGAGGACGGCGACCTGCAGGATATCGCCGACGGTAAGGTCGACTTCTACTCCTTTAGCTACTACATGTCCGGCACCGTGGGCACCCACAAGGATCACGAGATGACCGAGGGCAACATGACCTTTGGCGGCAAGAATCCCTACCTGGAGTCCACTGACTGGGGTTGGCAGATCGATCCGCTGGGCCTGCGCATTGCCCTCAACGAGATCTATGCTCGCTACGAGATTCCGCTGATGGTGGTCGAGAACGGCATGGGCGCTTACGACGAGGTCGAGGAGGACGGTTCCATCCATGACCCGTATCGCATCGCCTACTTGCGCAGCCACATCAAGGCCATGGGCGAGGCCATTGCCGACGGCGTCGACCTGATTGCCTACACCTGGTGGGGTCCCATCGACCTGGTTTCCGCCGGCACCGGTGAGATGCGCAAGCGCTACGGCTTTATCCATGTCGATAAGTACGACGACGGCACCGGCACCTACGAGCGCCGCCGCAAGGACAGCTTCTTTGCATACCAGAAGATCATCAAGTCCAACGGCACCGAGGGCCTGGAGTAATCGACAATATGAGTGCCACTGGGGAAAAGGTTTTGGGAAGGGCTTGAAAGGGCTCGCGATTCGAGTCCCCACCTTAGTATTTGAACCATTTGGCACTATAATCACCATAGGCATGCGCATAACGTTGCGCTTAATCAAGAGGAGAAAACGTATGGGTCTGTTTGACATGTTTAAGAAGAAGGCTGAGCCTGCCGCTGCTGCAGCTCCCGCTTCCATCTCTGCTTCTGCCGGCGCCGACGTGCTGTGCTCGCCCGTCAAGGGCAAGGTCATCAAGATGGCCGACGTGCCCGATCCCGTCTTTGGTGGTGAGGTCCTGGGCAAGGGCTGCGCCGTGTGGCCCGAGGACGATCTGGTCTACGCTCCCTGCGACGGCAAGGTGACCGTCACCATGGGTCACGCCGTGGGCCTGCAGTCCGATAGCGGCATCGAGGTCCTGGTGCACGTTGGTGTCGATACCGTCAACATGAACGGTGACGGCTTCGAGGGCTTCGTCAAGGCCGACGACGTCGTGAAGGCCGGCCAGCCCTTGCTCAAGATCGACCGCGCCAAGATCGCTGCTGCCGGCTACAAGGACTGCGTCGTCGTGGCTGTGTCCAACACCGCTGAGTTCGCCGACGTCGAGCTTACCGTCGAGGCCGAGTCTGCCGTCGCTGCTGGTGACGCCATCGTTAAGGTCGTCCGCAAGTAGACTGCGACATCCAAAGGATGTGCAAGGGTGGTCGGGTTATCCGGCCACCTTTTTTATTACAATGCGGCGGAACGTTTTATTGCGCGTTGGGCGGACCGGTAAACCGTTCGGACGTTAAATCGAGCCGACTGCGCCTTTGCTTTGCCGGGGGTGTTCGTTAGCGGCTAGTATGGCCTTATTGTTACGACGTGCACCGCGTCGGGAAGCGCGGTGCCGCTTGTTGGGAGGAATGTCATGAAGAAGAAGCTGCTGCTTGCGCCCCTGATGGCTGTTCTGGTCGCGTGCGTGGTTGTGCTTTCCGGCTGCGGAGGTCCTTCGGTTGAGGAGCTTATCACCGAGGATCTTACGACGCAGTTTGACGAGGTCAAGAACGGTGGCGACGACTTCCTCGCCGGCCTGGAAGAGGCCTCGGGCGACGAGTTCGAGCAGCTGGGCATCGATCCCAAGGAGTACGCCAAGAGCTATCTCGAGGGCTTTGACTACAAGATCGGCGACGTGACGGTCGACGAGGACAAGGGTACCGCAACTGCCGAGGTCACCATTACCTGCAAGTCCATGAACCAGATCGTTGAGGATTTTGCCACCCAGTATCAGGAGAAGGTCGCCGCGCTCGATTCGATGCCTTCCGATGACGAGCTGTACAAGATGGCCGGTCAGGTTATGGTCGATGTGACCAAGGCTGCTAAGACCAAGGACACCAAGGTCACCTTCAAGTACTCCTGTAATGACGACGGCGAGTGGTCTGCCGACGATTCCGCAACCAACGAGATGATGAATGCCATGATGAGCTAGTTCGTTGCGGCGTTTTACCAAACGCCGCAACTGCTCGACGCTGCAAACGCCCCTAAGCGGCAATCTGACGTTCAATTTCAAGGGCGCGACCAGAAGGTCAGCGCCCTTTCATTTCACGTCACCTTGCTCGCTTAGGGGCGTTTTCGCTGTCCGTCCTCTACCTGTGCCGTTGCCATCGCTGGAGTTAGTCATTGGGGACGTTCTTAAATGACTAGTCAAAAGGGACACTCTTGCGGCACTTGGGGACGTTCCTTTTCTGTCGGCAGTTAGGGACACTCCTTGCGCCAGCGTCACATCGAATGCTCGGGAAAATGCGAGCCGGTTTTTGGGCGAATAATGGGTTGCGGTTTCCAGATGGGTCGGGTAGCGGAAAGCGCGACCCGGAATATTGCTCTGAAACGGGATGCGGTTTCCCTGACGCGCCTCAAACGGAAAGCACACCCCATTCCGGAGCTCCAAAACGGGATGCGCTTTCCGCGTGGAAGAATTGTCGCAGCTGCGTTAAGCGGTGTCTCTCGTTACTCGCCCAGCACCAGCTTGGCGAGTTCGTCCTGGGTGTCCACCACGTAGTCGGCGCCGGCAGCCTCCAGCTCTGCGCGGCCGCGGAAGCCCCAGCTGACGCCCGCGCTCTTAAGGCCGGCGTTGTGACCGGTCAGAACATCGACATTCGAATCGCCCACATAGAGCGTGGTCGCCGGATTGGCGCCCAGCTCCTTCATCACATGCAGCGTGACGGGTGCTTCGGGCTTGGGCGGAAACGCATCGACACGGCCCTGCACCAGCGCAAAGCGCTCAGAGCCAAAATACTTCTCGATAAGCGGGGCTGCCGAAATATGATCCTTGTTGGTGAGCACGGCAAGCTGCACACCCGCGGCGCGCAGGCGGTCGAGCATCTCAATCGTGCCGGCGTAGGGTGAGGTGTGGTCCTCCTTGTGCTCGCCGTAATAAGCTCTAAACTCGGCAAGCGTCTGCTCAAACATACGGCCGTCGCCCGCGTATTCGGCGGGCATAAAGCGCTCGACCAGCTTGAGCATGCCGTTTCCCACCTTGTAGCGGTATTCGTCGACGGCAAACGTGGGCCAGCCGTGCGCCTCGCAGGTATGGTTGCCGGCGGCCGCCAGGTCCTCGAGCGTGTTGAGGATGGTGCCGTCTAAATCAAAAATCACATGGGAAAAAGCTGCTGCCATGAAAGCTCCCGTCATTGGGTTTCAAAACGCACCTCATAATACTGGGCTTCCGCGTTGGGCGTGCTTGGAATCTGAACATCTCCAGGGATATCAAGTCGCATCGCGCCGACTGTACGATTCCGCCCTAGCAAATTCTCGGCAACTGCTCTCCCACGAGCATGTCGAGGATGCGGGTCGATCCCCAGCCGGTACGTACGCGCACGGCGGGTCGAGCGCCCTCGGCAAGCGGCAGCACGCGACCGATGATGGCGGCGTTCTCGCCGTAGCGGGCGGCGCGCATGGCCGCCAGCGCGGCATCGGCCTGTTCGGCCGGCACCACGGCGACCATCTTGCCCTCGTTTGCTACCTGCAGAACGTCGTAGCCGAGCATCTCGCAGGCGGCCTGCACGTCGGGGCACACGGGTACGGCGTCCTCGTCGATCTCCATGGCAACGCCGCTGGCTTGGGCAAACTCGTTGAGTGTGGATGCCAGGCCGCCGCGCGTGGGGTCGCGGAAGCAGCGGGTGTCGGGGGCGGCGGCGAGCACGTCGGCAATCAGATGATTGAGCGGCGCAGCGTCGCTTTCAATGTTGCTCGAAAACGCCAAGCCCTCGCGCTGGCTCATGATGGCGATGCCGTGGTCGCCTAGCGTGCCCGAGACCAAGATGACATCGCCGGGCTGGCAGTTTGCACCGCTGAGCGCCACGCCCGCGGGTACCTCGCCCACGCCGGCGGTATTGATGTAGACGCCGTCGGCACCGCCGCGCTCGACCACCTTGGTGTCGCCGGTGATAATCTTCACACCTGCCTCATGTGCCGTTTCGGCCATGGTCTGTACAATCTGCCGCAGCTTGTCCATGGGATAGCCCTCTTCGAGGATAAAGCCGCACGATAGGTAGCGCACGTTGGCGCCCGAGGTCGCGACGTCGTTGACGGTTCCGCATACAGCGAGGCGGCCGATATTGCCGCCGGGGAAGAACTGCGGCGTTACCACAAAGCTGTCGGTCGACATGGCGATTCGCCCGCTTGCGGGCAGCGCGGCGACACCGGCATCGTTGCCCGCAAGCAGCTCGGGCGACCCAAAGGCATCCAGAAAGACCTCATCGATAATGCGCTTCATCATTTGACCGCCAGAGCCGTGGCCCAGCAGGACAGTGCTATCGGTGGCAGTACGGGACATATCGAAAACTCCAATCGTGGGTGGTGCCAGCGTGCGGGTGCGTCCGGGCTAGCCGTGGTATCTAAAGTACGCCGCGCAGCTGCCTTCGGAGCTCACCATGCAGGGGCCGACGGGGTGTTCGGGCGTACATGCGTGGCCGAACAATGGGCAGTCGCTCGGCGTGATGGCGCCGCGCAGCACGTCGCCGCAGCGGCACCCGCGTGGCTCGACCGTCGGTTCAATGGGCACGTCAAAGCGGGCGCCGGCATCAAAGCGCGCGAATTCGGGTCGGATGGAAAGACCCGAGTTGGCAATCGGTCCCAGCCCACGCCACGTGGTGTCGCACGGCTCAAATACCTGCTCGACCAGCTGGCGCGCCACGGGGTTGCCGTCAGCGTTGACGCCACGGCGGTAGGCGTTGTCGATTGCGGGTCTGTCCTCGACAACCATCTGGACCAGCATGCAGATGCCCTGCAGGATATCGACCGGCTCAAACCCGGTGACCACGCCCGGGGTCTCGAACTCATCGACCAAAAACCCAAAGGGTGCCAGGCCCGTGATGGTAGCGACGTGACCAGGCAGGATAAAGCCGTCGATGGTCGTCTCGGGGTCGTTAGAGATCGCACGCAGAGCCGGCGGCGTGGTCTTGTGAGCACAGTAGACCGAAAAGTTCTGGAGCCCGCGCGCGTCGGCCTCCAGGATAGCGGCGGCAATGGTGGGCGTTGTGGTCTCAAAGCCGACGCCCATAAAGATGACCGGGCGTTCGGGATTTTGCTCGGCAATGTCGAGTGCGTCGAGCGGAGAGTAGACGATGCGGATGTCGCGCCCCGCCGCTTTTTGCGCGGCAAGCGAGGTGGACGATCCGGGCACGCGCATCATGTCGCCAAAGGTGGTGATGATGGCGCCGTCCATGTTGGAAAGCGCGATTGCGTGATCGATGTCGCGGTTGGCGGTGACGCAAACGGGGCACCCCGGGCCGCTTAGCAGTTTGAGTCCCGTCGGCATAATGGAGCGAAAGCCATAGCGGCCAATGCTCACGGTATGCGTGCCGCAGACTTCCATAAGGTTGATGCTGCGGTTGCCGACAAGCTCATGAATACGATCGATGAGCTCGCGAGCCAGCTTGGGGTCGCGAAATGCCGAAAAGTCGATACCGGAGCGAACCGGCTGCGCCGCCGCCACTAGTATGCCTCAGCCGGGTTGGTGGCGAGCTGGTCCTCTTCGGCCAGCTCGGCCATGGTATTGACGAGCTCGAGTGTCTCCTGGGCTTCCTGCTCGTCGACAATCTGAATGCCAAAGCCGGCATGCACGAGAATATAGTCGCCGACCTGCGCCGTCGGCACGAGGCGCAGCGAAACGGGGCGCTCGATGCCCATCATGTCGACGGTCGCCTTAAGGTCGTCGTCGCGTTTGACCACTTTACCGGGAACGGCAAGGCACATAATGTTTCCCTTTTATACGTTTTGCGCTGGATAGGCGCCTAATTACCCATCAGTTGATGGTAGCGCTCGCGGGAGTCACGAGCAAATGCGTTACGCCTGTGAGACGGCGGCGCGCAGGCTGGCAAAACAGCCTACCCGTGCCGTCTGCGCGAGGCGAGCGCGAGCGATGGCGGCCTGACCGTAGGCGATGCAGCCGTCGTTGACGGGTACGGCGTGGGGAACCAAGACGGCAAGACCGGCGTCTTTGAGTTCGTGGGTAAGGAGCTGAAGCAAAAGCCGGTTCATGAACACACCGCCCGAGAGTGCGACGGTATCGAGGCCTTCGCGCGCACAGATTTTGCGTGCGATTCGTGCCGAAGAGCGCGCGATGGCGACGTGGAAGTCGAGCGCGAGCCTGTCGGCCGGCGCACCTGCCTCGATTCCATCCAGAAGAGCTTCGATGAGCGGTTGGGGGTTCAAGATGGGGGAGCCGTCGGTAGACATGAAAGCGCCTGTATGATTGCCGTCGAGACGAACGGTCTTACCGCCGAGCGCGCGCCAGGCGGCGGCTTCGAGTTCGATGGCGGGCTCGCCTTCGTAGGTTGCCTGCCCGCAAATGCCCAAAACTGCAGCGGCGGCGTCAAAGAGACGCCCCATACTGCTCGTGCGTGGGCTGTTGATGTTGCGCTCGATCATCGTAGCCGTGATACTGCGCGTCTGCTCGTCGAGGGTGCCCAATAGTCCCGCGACACCCGGGTGCTCGAGCAGGCCGAGCTCGCTCAGCAGGGCAAAGGCATTGCGTCGGGCATCACGCACGGATGCGGCACCGCCTGGTAGCGCCCAGGTGCGCAGGTGCGCGACGCGTTCAAAATCGGCAAGGCCGGCGACAAGGAACTCGCCGCCCCATATGGTGCCGTCGGTGCCGGCACCCGTACCATCGAAGGCAATGCCGAGCACGCGCGCGTCGGTTGTAAGCTGGCCCGCGGCAATAGCCTCGGCTATTACGCTCGCGATATGCGCATGATGGTGCTGCACCTCGACGAGCGGCAGATTGCATTTTCGCGCCTGCTCGCGCGCCCACTGACTCGATAGGTAGCTGGGGTGCAAGTCGCAGGCCAGCGCGGCGGGCGTCAAGTCGAAGAGATCTTCCAAGCGCGTGCGCGCGGCGTTCCAGGCATCGAAGGTCTCGCCGTTTTCGACATCGCCAATATGCTGAGACACAAAACAGGCTGCCTCGCCGTTCGCATCCTCGCGTGTGAATGCGATCGTTGCCTTTTGCTGTGGGCCGCAGGCGAGCACGCAGGACGGAGCGCCGTCGAGTGCCGGCAGCGGCAACGGCCGAGGCGCATATCCGCGAGCGCGGCGAACGGGCACTGTC